>JAFDXA010000080.1 GCA_018268185.1 Bacteroidota bacterium | reverse complement strand
TTTGCCAAACTCGATCTGAAGGTTGGCACTATTACTGCTGCGGAAAAAGTGGAGAAAGCCGATAAGCTGCTGAAACTGGAAGTTGACATGGGTTCTGAAAAGAGAACCATTGTAAGTGGCATTGCACTTCACTTTGATCCCACAACCATCATCGGGAAACAGGTTGTGGTTGTAGCAAATCTTGCGCCCCGTAAAATGAGGGGTATCGAAAGCAATGGTATGATATTAATGGCAGAAGATGCGTCTGGAAAACTGAAGTTTGTAAATCCAGACGAAGCAGTAGAAAACGGAAGTTCTGTAAGTTAACAACCGAATGATGGCTGTTGGTAAAAAAGCTTTTTATACAAAGGCTTTTTTACTACTTTTAAAACAGTTGCCTGATATATAATCCCCGGATGAAAAAAGCTGGTTTTATAACCAACAAATATGTAATATCAGTACTGGTATTACTTTGCCTGCTGCTTGCAGATATTCTTCTGCACAGAAGTATCAGCAGGGTTATCTTACCGGCCGGTTTTTCGGATAAGATCAAACCTGTTGAGCTGGTAACCTGCAAAGCTTCGCTCAATTCTGGCAATAAACATTGGGCGGGGGATATTAATTCTCTTTCACAAGCCTCGCAGTTAGCAGCCGATATTAAAGGAATTGAATGCAGTGTTTATTTTGATACTACAGACAATCATTTTAAAACCAGTGTAGTTTCCGGTAACCCGGGAATCAGTATTGATTCACTACTTTCTGGTTTTAAGGGTTATGCGATATGGTTCGAATGCATGAATCTTTCTGCTGCAAACTGCACCGCGGCTCTGCATGAAATGATCCGTATCAGGAAAGAATTCCAGCTTGCTGAACAGATGATCATCGAATCAAAGGATGCTCACTGTCTCAGGTCTTTCTGCGACAGTGCTTTTTTCAGCAGCTTACAGGCACCTTTGTTCAACCCTTATCAGTCTACAGAAACAGAACTGATCAGTTTCACCGATTCCATCCGGAATGCATTGAAAGCAAACCCGGTTTCTGCGATTTCTTGTCACTATTTTCAATACCCCATCCTGAAGAAATTTTTCCCCGGTTATCCTATCCTTACCCGTGTTGATAATACTTCCGTCAGCCTGGTGTCGTATGTGTTCATGAAACAATTGGAGCACGACAACACTATCAAAGTGATTTTATCGGGTGCCAGGGACTGACAAAATCTGGTAACATTTTTGCCATATCCTGGCTAACCAAACCTGATCAATATGAAACTGAAAAATTTTTTAGCCGTAATCGCTTTATTTATCAGCACGATCTCACTGGCACAGGAAACAGATATGTCGCTCATCCCTTATCGCCAGGGCAATAAATGGGGATATGCCAATACCGATAAGAAAATAATTATAACACCCGCTTATGAAGAAGCGAACTGGTTCTCCAACGGTTTTGCAAGTGTAAAAGTCGGAACCAAATATGGCTATATAAACAAGGAAGGGAAACTTGTGATACCAGCAAAATTCACCGTGGCAAAGCCTTTCAGAAAAGGATACATACCAAAGGCCAATAACCCCGAAGGTGATACGGTTTTGTTTGCCGGCGCCTCGCTGGTAGCAAGTGGGGAGGAAATATGCATCAATACAAAAGGAACCACATTGCTCAAATGCCCCGCCATCAGCGAAAGTTCCATTCCTGAAAACAGTACTCCTGTTGAAACAAAAATGGTAGAAAAGAATTATTCCCTGGCAAATAACAATGGTTTGTTCGACAAGATTCACGACGACTACAAGATTACCGGTAGTGATGAAACCTACTACATCGCTTCCAAAAACAACACATACGGTGTATTCAATTCAAAATTTGATACCATTGTTCCATTTGAATACAGTATGATAAAAATCAATCGCAAAGCGCCGGTTGCTTTTCTTGAATTGAACAGGAATGGTTTGTATGGCGTAGCTTCCACTGATGGAAAAATAACCGTTAACCCCGAATACGATAACATGATCGCCGTGAATGGAACCGATGGTAACGAATACCTGATCCTTAAAAAAGCAGGCAAAACTTATGTAAAAGACATAAGCAATAATGACATCATTCCTTCCGGCTATGCTGATATTACGTATGACAATGGAGGCTTCGTGATCACCGATGCAGCCAATCTCAAAGGATTCTATTTTAATGGCAAAAAAATCATACAGCCGAAATACCAGGATATCTGGTGGCTGAAAGGAACCGGCTATCTCGCTGTAAAAACAGTTTCAGGTAAACAGGGGTTCATAAATACATCAGGGGAAGAATATTTTACAGAATAATGAGTCTAAAATTATTTGCCCCTGTCAATCCAGGGGCTCTTTTATTTACTGCTCATTTGAATGCTCATTTCCGGTTCAGAGTTTTTCTTTGCCCGTAATTTAAAAATCCTAACTTCGATTTAGAAATAGTTGTTTAACTAACTAATTTTATATGTCGAACCGGATCATTAAGAAAGTTGCAGTTTTAGGAAGTGGTGTAATGGGCAGCCGAATTGCCGCACATTTTGCCGGCGTAGGATTGCAGGTGCTGTTGCTTGACATTGCACCCAAAGATATTCCTGCCGATGCGAAGCCTGCTGAGAGAAATAAGATCGTGAATGATGCACTCGCAGCAGCTATCAAATCGAACCCATCTCCTGTTTATCACAAAGACGTTGTGAAGAAGATCACCACAGGAAACTTCACCGATAACATGAAGGATATTGCCGGCGCCGACTGGATCATAGAAGTAGTAGTTGAAAGGCTGGATATCAAGCAAAGCATCTTCACCGAAGTTGAAAAATACCGCAAACCCGGAACACTCATAACCTCCAATACTTCCGGTATCCCCATTCACCTGATGGCTGAAGGAAGAAGCGAGGATTTCAAAAAACATTTCTGCGGCACACATTTTTTCAATCCACCCCGTTACCTGCGCCTGCTCGAGATAATACCAACGCCATTCACAGATCCTGCAGTTGTTGACTTCCTGATGCACTATGGCGATCTGTACCTCGGCAAAACAACCGTGTTGTGTAAAGACACACCTGCATTCATTGCGAACCGTATCGGTGTATTCGGCATGATGGCCATCATGAATACGATGGAAAAACTGAAACTTACGGTGGATGAAATCGATGCACTTACCGGGCCGGTTATCGGCAGACCGAAATCAGCAACATTCCGTACGGCCGATGTTGTGGGAATTGATACGCTCGTAAAAGTGGCCAAAGGAGTTTATGACAACTGCCCGAACGATGAAGCCAAAGAGAAATTCATCATTCCGGCATGGCTTAATAAAATGATCGACAACAACTGGCTGGGAGATAAAACAGGGCAGGGCTTTTTCAAGAAGATAAAAGGAGCTGACGGTTCCAAAGACATACAGGTGTTAAACCTGGAAACACTGCAATACGAGCCGAGAAAAAAACCAAAATTTGCAACACTTGAAACCGCCAAACCGATAGAAGACCTGCATACCCGTTTAAAAGCACTGGTTGCCGGGCAGGATAAAGCCGGTGAATTTTACAGGCATTTTCACTTCTCCTTGTTTTCTTATATCTCACATCGCATACCGGAAATAAGCGATGAAATTTACCGCGTTGATGATGCCATGATGGCCGGCTTCGGCTGGGAGATCGGCGCCTTTGAAAGCTGGGATACACTCGGCCTGACAAAAACACGGGAAGCGATGAAAGCTGCAGGCTATAGTGTTGCTGCCTGGGTTGATGACATGCTGGCCAAAGGAATCACATCTTTCTATAAAGTTGAAAACGGCAAACAACTTTATTATGATATCAGTTCACAAACATACAAGGCAAAACCAGGTGGAGATGCATTTATTGTGATGAAGAATTTTGCCAATCAAACCATCTGGAAAAACAATGCATGCCGCACTTATCACCTTGGTGATGATGTGATCGGGCTGGAGTGGTACACCAAAATGAGAAGTATTGGCGGCGAAGTACTGGAGGGTATTCAACGTTCCATTGCCATTGCTGAAGATAAATACAAGGGACTTGTTATTGCAAATGATGGCGCCAACTTCAGCGCTGGCGCCAATGTTGCGATGATATTCATGATGGCCATAGAACAGGATTACGATGAAATCGACATGGCTATCCGACAGTTTCAGCAAACGATGATGCGTGTTCGGTATTCATCCATCCCGGTGGTGCTGGCTCCGCACGGACTGGCATTGGGCGGCGGTTGCGAAATGAGCCTGCATGCCGATAAAGTGATCGCTGCTGCAGAAACCTATACAGGTCTTGTTGAAGTGGGGATCGGCGTGATACCGGGTGGTGGCGGAACCAAGGAATTTGTTTTGCGTGCAGCCGATGAAATGCACAATGGTGAACCCGAAACGATCACCTTACAAAACCGTTTCCTAACGATTGCAACTGCCAAAGTGGGAACCTCTGCACACGAAGCCTTTGACCTGGGTATTTACAGGAAAGGAACGGATGAGATCAGCATCAATACTGCCAGGAGAATTGCTGAAGCTAAAAAAGCTGTGATACAATTGTATGATGACGGCTATGTAATGCCTGTTCAGCGCAACGATATCAAAGTACTTGGTCAATCGGCGCTGGGCGCTATGTATGCAGGTATCAATGGTATGTGGCGTGCCAACTACGCAACAGATCATGATGTTACTGTTGCCAAAAAACTCGCTTATGTAATGTGCGGCGGCGATCTCAGTGAACCAACACTTGTTAGCGAACAATACCTGCTGGATCTTGAAAGAGAAGCCTTCTTAAGCCTTACTGCAGAGAAGAAAACGCTTGAAAGGATTCAAAGTATTCTGAAGACCGGGAAGCCCTTGAGGAACTAATTTGAAAATGTGCCGATCAGTTGGTTTGGAAATTGATTTCATATAGTAATTTCATTGAGAAATTATTTTATTTCCGAATTTTCAAATTGTATTCATGATCATCCCCTCCTACCTCGTTCCCGGAAACACCATAGGCATAACCTGCCCGGCCGGCTACATGGCTGCTGAAAAAGCCAATACATGCATCCGCACCCTGCAGCATTGGGGATACGATGTAATGGTTGGCAAAACGCTGGGAAGCAAATCTTCCAATTATTTCAGCGCAGCAGATGAAGAACGGTTGGATGAATTACAGGCCATGTTAGATGATAAATCCATTCATGCTATCCTCTTCGGAAGAGGCGGTTACGGTATGGGAAGAATCATCGACAAACTCAACTTCAGGAAGTTTGTAAAAAATCCCAAGTGGCTGATCGGCTTCAGCGATATCACCGTTTTACATACACATATTTTCAGTAATTACGGTATTGCCACGATGCATGCACCAATGGCCGGCGCTTTCAATACAGATCCCGGTAATAATGAATACGTGGAATCGCTCAGAGAAGCCTTAAAAGGCGTGAAGGCAGTTTATAAAATCGAACCGCATGCTTTCAATAATCCCGGTGAGGCAACAGGTCGGCTGATTGGCGGTAACCTCACCATGCTGGTTAATATGATCGGCACAGCTTCTGATTTTGAAACAAGAAATAATATTTTCTTCCTGGAAGATGTGGGTGAATACCTGTATAATATCGACAGGATGTTTTATCACCTGAAAAGAAATGGTAAGTTTAAGAAACCTGCCGGTCTTATCATCGGTGGCTTTACAGATTTAAAAGATACGGAAAGACCTTTCGGTAAAACTGTATACGAGATCATTCACGACATCAGCAGCCAGTTAAACTGCCCGGTTTGTTTCAACTTCCCGGTAAGCCATGAAAAGGAAAATCTTGCACTTAAGGTTGGTGTTGAATATAAGTTTAAAGTGAGCAGACTGAAAGTTTCGCTTACCGAAGTATAAGCAGCTCAGTTAATCGTAATCACTCAGCTATTGAAATGAGCAATAAGTTTAAAGCAGCAATAGAAATAATCGGGGTGAATCCGTTTGTTTTTGTGCCGGATAAAAAACTGCAACTGATCTTTAAAGAATCAAAAAGAAATAAAGGGCCTATCCCGGTGTACGGAACCGTAAACGGCATTCCATTCAAACAAACACTGGTAAGGTGTCTTGGTCATTGGCGGCTGTACATCAATACCGGCATGTTGAAAAATTCGCCCAAACGCAACGGCGAAATGATCGAGATAGAAATCAAATTTGACCCGGTAAGCAGGGAGATCAAACAGCCTGCTCTTTTTGAAAATGCTCTACTCGCAAACAAAAAGGCAAAAGAAGCATTTGAAAAGTTGACTGCATCCAGGAAGAATGAAATTGTGAGATACCTTGCTAACCTTAAGAAAGAAGAAACCCTCAACAGGAATATTCAAAAAGTAATTGCTTACTTATCGGGAAAAGAAAAGTTTGCTGGCAGGGATTATAGTCCAACTAAAAAATAGATTTCAAGTATCCGCCTTGATGGTCTAATACAATATGTAAACTCATCTCAACAGGGAATCAAGCACCACATGAAATCTTTTGAAACTATCCAGGTCGTTGTGAGATCCTCCATTCAGTACTATAAATTCATCACCGGGTTTTAATACTTTTTTCAGTTTCACCGCACATCGGTATGGAACTATCCAGTCGCTCGTTCCCTGCAGAATAGTAACGGGCTCAGTAACATCCTGCAGGTATTTATAGGTTGGGAATTTATAGGTTGACATGTAAGATGCCGGGTAGATGTAAGTATAGCTGTTGAAAAGATCAGGCACACTGTAATAAGGTGTTTCCAGTATCAGTTTCCTGTTGGCAGTTCTGGAAGCTACAAAAGAAGCAATGCCTGAACCCAGTGACTTGCCGTAGATAATGATACTGTCATTACCATATTTGGTTCCCGCCATTTTTCTTACCTGCAAAGCCTGCTCGTATATTTTCTGTTCGGTTCGTTCGCCCCTGCTTTTGCCATAGCCGGGGTAGTCTTCCATCCACACTTCATAACCGTTTCCGGTGAAATTATCTGCGTACTCTGCATAGTGCTCTACGTTGTCTTTATTGCCATGATAGTACAACACAACTCCTTTTCTTACAGAATCCTTCGGAAAAAATTTGATCATGCTCATCGTATCCTCACTGTTAAAAGGAATACTGATCTCCTCAAAAGGCAATTGAAAAGAAAACTTATGATCACTGCTCAGTGTTTTGGGATGAAACAATATCTTTTCCTGCAGGTAATACAATGTTATCCCGATAAGGCAATAAATTATAATGGCGATCTGCAGCCATTTGAATAACTTCTTTTTATTCATCATGCAAAGGTAAGTGCGTAGTTACTGGAAATGCAATGCGGATTGTTATGCTTCTCAAAATTTTACTGTGATCAGTATCTCAGAATATCTCTTATGAAATTGTGATATTCCGGGAAAGAGGGTAAGTTATTATGCCCGCCATTTTTTATCCTGATCAATGTGATCTTTTTGGGATTCAGCGCCTGCAGTTTTTCACTGTTGCTGATCGGAATGAGCCAGTCGCGGGTGCCGTGCAGAATATAGGTATGGCAACTCACATCCTTGATCCATTGATCGGTACGAAGATGAAATCTCAGTAAATATCTTATTGGAAGAATCGGAAGAAACCTTTGAATGGCTTTTTTGAAACTGTAATAAGGAGCGTCAAGTATGAGATATCTCGGCTTGTTGTCGCTGGCGAGTTTGGTGGCGAATCCGCTGCCAAGACTTCTTCCGTAAACAATGATATGACTTTCACCAAACTGAACCGCCAGGGTATCGTACACGAATTGCATATCGCTCAGCATTTTTTCTTCAGATCTTTTCCCGGTGCTTTTACCGAACCCCCGGTAATCTACCAGCACCACATCGTAATTGTAACGGAAAAAATCCCGGGCATAACGGGCCCAGCCTTTGATGCTACGGGTATTGCCATGAAAATAAAGGATCAGCCCCAGCGGTTTGCTCATTTTAAAATGAAGCCCATTGATGCGAACGCCCGGTTCTACATCAAAAAACAATTCTTCAAAAGGAGTGTCGTATTTGTAAACAAAGTCCTGATCGAGTTTTTCAGGCTTAAATATGAACCGTTCCTGTACCAGGTAAACGATAACGATAAGCAGCAGGTATCCTGCAATGATGTATAATACAGTTGGGTTCAATGAAAAACTTTGCCTTAAGATAGGCAATCAGCGAGTAAAAACCTTATGCCTCTGCAGAAAGCTTTTGTTTTTGCCAGGCTTCCATCCCCCCGGTAAGGTTAAGGAGATTATTGAAATGAAAACGCTGTATCAATCTTTGTATCGCTATGGAGCTGCGGATACCTTTCTGGCAGTAAACGATCACCGGCTTGTCTTTGCGTATCTGGCTCACATATTCAAAAAGAGAAGTGAGGGGAAATGAATTTCCGCCGATGTTAAAAGCCTGGTGTTCCCAGGTTTCCCGTACATCAATCAGTTGTATATCTTCTCCTGTGGCAAGCTTTTGTTGCAGTTCAGGTACGCTTATGGACAACATGGGATCGTTCGTTTTTACGCTTGGATGGATATTTCTGAATACCTAATCCCTTAAGCAACAATCGTGCCTTTCAATCTTTTTTACTGAAAATCTTCATCGTTTTCCCAAACCCGTTTGAGTTTGAGTTTACTTACCGGGGCTACCACAAGCGGGAATTTCTCAATCATAACATTGCTTTGCTCGAGACCAAAACTTCTTTCTTCACTCACACTTATCTCTTTGATCCAGAAGTAGAGGCGCATGATGATGTGTTCAAAGAATGGCAGTTCATTATCCTGGCTGAGAAATTTCTCGAGTACAATGAACTGGAAGTCGCCAACCACGTTATTTTTCTGCTGACTTTCATAGCGGCTGGTGATGTTTACTTCACGGTTTGCCACCAGGTCTTCTACTACTTTCTTGAACATAAGGTTGATCCGTGGCGCAACACGGAAACCAAGTCTGAATTCAACCCTGATGATGTCATTGGGAATAATATGTTCTACCGTATACTCGCTTGTATAAGGTTCATCTAATGTATCAACATGAACAAACCAATAAATATCTGCCCTTTTCGGTTTACCGCTCAGGATGCTGTAAATGATCTTATGTTCGATCTCTCGGTGATTGTTGGCGCTGGTAAGATAAACCAGGTGCGTAGCATATTTCGGAACCGTTGTATCGTTACTCAGTTCTTCCAGCTTGGGTATGTATTCTTCCACCCTTACAAATTCCACGTAGCGGTTCTTGATCTTGCGGGCACGGTACCACACATACATGACCGAGAACATGAGAAACCCGATCATCAGTGTTATATAACCTCCGTGTTTGAATTTATCCATCAGAGAAACAAAGAAGCCGAGTTCGCCAATGAGATAATACACAAGGAAGAAATAGATCAGGAACCTGTTTACCCGGTGTAACACGAGGTAGTTGGCAAACAAAGCTGTTGTCATCAACATGGTTATGATGATGGCGAGGCCATAAGCTGCTTCCATCCTTGCTGATTCCTTGAAATAAAGGATCACAACCACGCATCCTGCAAATAATATGGTATTGATTGCCGGTATGTATATCTGTCCTTTTGCTTCCGAAGGATAGTTAACCCTGAATTTGGGCCAGAGGTTGAGGCGGATGGCTTCATTGATCAGTGTGAACGATCCGCTGATGAGCGCCTGGCTGGCAATGATGGCTGCGGATGTTGCTATAATCACCCCCGGAACAATAAACCATTGCGGAAGCAGGTCGAAAAATGCATTGATCCCCTGGGTGTCCCTGGCAGCCTGGTCGATCATCTGGCCCGTATGGTGCTTCAACAGGCTGGCGCCCTGCCCGAAATAGTTCAGCAGCAAACAGCATTTTACAAAAAACCATGAGATCCTGATATTTCCCCTGCCGCAATGCCCGAGATCACTGTACAATGCCTCTGCCCCTGTAGAGCAAAGGAACACAGCCCCCAGTAACCAATAGCCTCCCTTGTAGGTAAAAAGGAAATGAAGTGCATAATAGGGATTGAGTGCCCTTAATATGGAAATGTCGTCAGAAATATGAAACAGCCCGGCAACTGCCAGCATTGTGAACCAGCTAAGCATGATGGGACCGAACATTTTCCCGATGGAAGATGTTCCGAACTGTTGTACAAAAAAGAAAATAGCCAATATGCCCAGCACTATATACATGATTGTATCCTGGGCCATTCCATGAAAACGGGGCAATTCCTTTAATCCTTCAATGGCAGATGAAATGGAAATCGGTGGGGTGATCATACCATCTGCCAGCAATGCCGCTCCTCCTATCATGGCAGGGATCACGAGCCATCTCCGCCGCCGCCTTACGAGTGCAAACAGGGCGAAGATTCCGCCTTCCCCTTTGTTATCAGCCCGCAATACCAGCCACACATATTTTACCGTGGTCATCAGTGTGATGGTCCAGATGATCAATGAAAGCGTTCCTAAGATCAGTTCTTCACTGATTACCCTGTCTTTTATGATGGAGTTGAAAACGTACAGAGGTGAGGTACCGATATCGCCGTATATGATCCCAAGCGCTACAAGCAGTCCGGCCGCTGAGACCTTATTAATATGCTTTGCCACTAAAATGTATTTTCTATGTTGCCCTGCTGATTTTAGTCAGACTTACAAATGTAAAATGAAACATCATATAAAACGAGCAGATGTGTCGAAATATTATTAGGAAAGCCTTAGCCCCGGTTCTTGTGAATGATTTGATACATTTGCAGCTCAAATTTTTACACATGTTTGGCGGATTATTCGGAAAAAAGGAAGATGACAAAGATTACCAGTTCAGGCACCGTGCATTCATGACCACGGCTGGAAAAATCGGGGCTTGTGTCCGGCTGGCAAAAGAAGACCCTTCCACCCTGTTCCTTACCTGGTTCAGTGATAGCACTAATAACTTCAAGACATTTTTTGCTGAAAATGGCGTTGATGAGAACAGGGTTGTTGATGCAAGGCATTTTCATGCTGCCCAATTGGCAACTCACAAGCCGGTTTTTGCTGAACATCATCCCTTGCTTACAAAGGAAGAGGAACTCGTAAAAAGCTGGAACATCATGAACATCCCTGTTTACAGTGCGATGGATGAACCATTATTCAAACATTTCGGCAGTGAAAAAATGATCCCTATGATGAAAATGATGGGCATGAAAGAAAGCGAAGTGATTGAACATTCCCTGGTAAGCAAATCCATCATCAAAGGACAGGAAAAAATTGCCGAACAGGTAGTGGTTGAACAAGCTGCGGATTCACAACAGGAATGGATGGAGAAGAACCTGAAGTAGTAAACAAGGGTACCGGAAAATCAGAAATGTATGCCGATGATTTCAGGCTTTCATCAGTGTATAAAATAATTCCGGAATCATTTCTTTTCAAACTGTTTTCGGCAAAAAGGATTCATTCTCCAGGAGCTATCTTTACTGGAAACATCATCGTTCAATTCCGCCAATAGTGAAAAAGAAAAACATTGTACTAACGGGCTTCATACTGATTAAATTCCTGTTGCAGTTTACTTTAATCAGTAATGTTTATGACCTGCAGCGTGATGAATACCTGCATCTCGACCAGGCCCATCACCTGGCATGGGGTTATTTATCGGTACCGCCTCTTACTTCCTGGGTATCGTGGCTTATCCTTCATTTGGGCAACTCAGTTTTCTGGGTAAAGTTTTTCCCGGCGCTATTCGGAACTCTTACACTTGTAGTGGTATGGAAAACGATCGAGACGTTGGGCGGAAATTTATATGCCCTCATTCTTGGAGCAACCTGTATATTATTTTCGGCACTACTTCGACTGAATACACTTTTCCAGCCTAACTCATTTGACGTATTAAGCTGGACTACTTTATATTTTGTATTGATCAGCTATTTTTCCAGCGGAAAAAACAAATGGCTGTACATAGGCGCCCTTGTATTTGCATTGGGCTTTCTCAACAAATACAATATCGGGTTTCTTTTATCAGGATTTATTCCGGCCATTTTATTAACGAAGCAAAGAAATATTTTTCTGAACAGGCATCTATATATGTCTGCTTGCCTAGCATTGATACTGATCTCACCCAATCTTATTTGGCAGTATAACAACGGGTTTCCGGTAGTACATCATCTTAAAGAACTGGCAGATACACAGCTGGTGCATGTAAACAGGGCTGATTTTTTAAAAGCCCAACTATTGTTTTTCATCGGGGCACTTGTTGTGATCATTGCAGGTATTGTTGGAACTGCTGTATATCGCCCGTTCAGGAATTATCGTGCGTTTGCCTGGTCTGTTTTTTTCACACTCATTGTATTCATGTATTATAAAGCCAAAGATTATTATGCCATCGGCCTCTACCCTGTGTACATAGCATTCGGTTCGGTTGTGCTGGAAAATGCGTTGGCTTCTGGTTGGAAAAAATACCTAAGACCTGTTATGATTGCTATCCCGGTACTGCTTTTTATTCCTTTGTACAGGATCGGTTTCCCCAATAAAACTCCGGAATATATTATTCAGCATCCTGAACCATATAAGCGTTTGGGTTTGCTTCGTTGGGAAGATGGAAAAGATCATGAACTTCCACAAGACTTCGCTGATATGCTTGGCTGGAAAGAACTGGCAGCAAAAACCGATTCTGTATGGAGAACACTTCCCGGCGATCAACGTAACATCCTCATTTGCGACAACTATGGGCAGGCTGGAGCCATAAACTTTTATGCTGGTTCTGATAAAATGACTGCGGCTTCATTTAATGCTGATTATATCAATTGGCTTAATCCTGACAAACAAATTCAGAATGTGGTATTGGTAAAGGAGGAAGATGATGATGATCCGGAAAGAATAAAAGAGAGGCCTTATTTCGATACAGTTTACCTTGCTGCCAAAAGGCTTAACCCGCTGGCAAGAGAAAAAGAAATATCCATTTATGTTTTGAAAGGAGCCAGGATCGATGTAAAAGAAAGATTACTTAAAGAAAAAGAAAGCAAGAAGAAAGAATACAATTATTGATCTGTTATCGGATGATGAGCACAGTTCCTTTCTGTGTAATGGGTAAAAGATCATTGATAGTGTAAGTGGCTATCCACGTAAATGCTTGTGTTTCGGGGCGCTTGCCCTTATAAGTACCATTCCATCTTTCAAACGGATTGGTGGAAGTAAAAACCTGTTCACCCCAACGGCCAAATATGGTGAGCCTGTAATTTTTAAGTGAGGCCAATGAAGATCCCAATGGTCCGAATCCCTCATTACGACTGTCATTATTCGGGGTGAATGCGTTGGGGAAAAATATTTCGGTGCATTCATCTGTGATCTCAACAGATCCAAAACCTGTACATCCGTTGTTATCAGCAACGGTTACCGAATAGGTTCCGGGAATTGTTACATTGTAAGTTGAAGCAGCGCTATTGTCCTGCCATTTATAGGATGCAAAATTGCCCGGACTTAGAACAATTGTTTGCCCCGGGCAGATCGCACGATCATTCCCGAGAGAAACCGTTACGTTGGATGTTATGTTCTTTACCACAAGGTTATTGGCATTGGCCACACATCCATTGGCATCATTCACCTGCAGGCTGTAATTTCCTGCTGAAAGATTGTTGATAGCCGCCGTATTACCAGCATTCGACCATGTATATGTATAGGCTGCTGTTCCACCGGAAACTGTTGCACTGATGTTGCCATCCGCCTTACTGCATTTTTCATCCTGGATAGCTGTTTGCACAACCAATTTCGATGGTTCAATAATAGTATAGGGAGTTGAAATGCTGCACACATCTGTACCTGAAACAGTAACAGTATAAGTGCCTGCATTTAAATTTGAAACAGTAGCTGTTGTTTTTACAGGGCTCGTATCCCAACTGTAGTTATATGTCCCCGGCGGATTTACATTTACGGTTAGAGCGCCGGTAGCGTCGCCATTGCATTTGATGAACCCTGTTTGTGTTATAGATGGTGCAATGATCACCACTTTTTTTATAACTGCGATGGATGGGCCGGTTGCAAAATTCGTTGTAAGTGTTACATAATGTGGCCCAACAGAAGAAAAGGCATGCACAGGATTATCTGAAGTAGAGCTGTTGTTTGCTCCTGAACCAGGATCATCAAAATCCCATAGCACAGAAGTTTTGCAGGCTGTATAGGAGTTATTAAAATTCACACTGTTATTCAATCCGCAGGTATAGGTAAAATCGGCGCTGTTAACAGGTGCTTCCCCAATACGCATATCATCCAGCGCAAATCCATCAAAATTATTGCAGGTTAAACCCGCTGCAAATACAAACCTGAAGATCACACCTGTTGAGCCGGCAATAACTGAAAGACTGTGACGTGCCGTTAACCAGGTACCGCTTCCGCCGCCGCCAACACAGGATCCAGAAGATGATTGCACATTGCCCGACCACCCGGCGCTGCTTAAAAAGTTTACCGGGTCATAATTATACCAGTTAACTCCTTGGCAATTGTTGTTTGAGTTGATGCTTCCCAAAATCGACCAGTTGTTTCCTCCATCCGTTGAATATTGTAACACAACGCCATCATACCTTCTTTCTGTTTCCCAGAAAATTTTGAAGGATATTTCAGGGTTTGATAAAGAAGATATATCAAAACAAGGACTTTGCAGGTTAGAACTTCCGCTTGCATAACTATTACTATTGAGCCCGCCAACCACCCAGCATTTTGTTCCGCCAGCAGCCGCTGTGATCACCGGCTTAGAAACGATTTGTCCCCATTCCCAATGCGTGGAAGAACTTCTTGTCCAGTTGCCGTTACTTGCCTCAAAATCTTCTGTGTAAGGAAATGTATTGATAGGTGTTACACACTGTGCATACAAAAACTGCTGCCGGAAGCTGCAGGTAACCAGGAAAAAAAGTAAAAAGAATGTTCTTCTTAAATGCATGATCGTACGCCGGTAACGAATTGACAAAGATAGAACGAACATCTGAGAAAGAAGGTGAAACCATTGTAAACATTTGCATAAAAGCAAAAGGCCTTCCGCAGGGGGAAAGCCTTTTGTTCAATATCATTTGTATTAAACTGCGAAAAGGATTTTTATTCATCATCGCCGCCGCCGGTAAACTTATTCAGTTCTTCCTTACTGCTGTCGAAAGTGAATACATTGTTCACTTTGAAATAATTCTTGGGGTCTGTTACACGCTTGTATGCATATTTGGCAAAAGCCAGTTTATTGTCTTCAAAGCTGAAGAGGTTGCAGATCTTTACCACCTGGTCGGTAGACAGGCAATTTGCAGACACGATACTTTTTGCGGTACTCAGTTTTGAATCATCAAAATTTGCATTCTGAACGGTTTTCAATGCGCTTGCAAAATCTGTTGAATTCATCGGCCACCCGCATTTTGAATCTGAAGGCCTGCCGGGTGATGAGGAGGTTTGGCTATGGGTTGTTGTTGTAGTTGTGGTGGTAGTGCTTTCCATGGTAGGATCGTTGAATGTCACATTCATACTTACACCCGGTACACTCACATTGGCGTTAACTGTATTTGATGAGGTTGTAGTAGTGGTTGTAAGCACAGTGCCGTCGCTCAGCTGAACATTGGAAGGCTTGCCATAATGATATACATATACACCGGATGGTGGAATATAATCTTCCTTAACCGGGATGGATGAATAATAATTCAACTTAGC
>JAFDXA010000007.1 GCA_018268185.1 Bacteroidota bacterium | reverse complement strand
GGTTGTATTTTCTTTGTGCCTGTTGCTGAATATGGGGGCTGATATTTTAAAAATAAACCTGGCAGGGAGACTGCGGAAAAAACTTACCAATCACAACATTGGTATTATTAACAAAATATCAGGACTTATGTTCCTTATTTTCGGGGCATTACTGATAATCGGTGTGGTATGGTCTTCCAAACACACATAAAAAATACTGCATGAGACGGCTCCTGTTTTTTATATTACTATTATTTTCAGCAACAGCATTTTCTCAAACATCTGATTTCATCATACTCAAGAAAAAGGATAAAACAATCCGCTCTTATTATGCAGGAACACAGATTGAATTTGTTTCTACCGGAGGCGCATACCGGAATGCGCTCATTACCGGAATCAGGAACGACAGTATTTTTCTGCAGGAGTTTTTGGTGCGGCAGGTTCAAACAGCTTTGGGGTTTTATGTAACAGATACGGCGGGTAGTTTTCATTATGCTTACAATTACCGTGAAATTGCAACAATCGGCAAAAAACAAAAAGGCTTTAATGTAAATGCCAGTGGTGCATCCTTGTTTGGTGGAGGCGTTGTGCTTACTTTAGCAAGTGGGGTTGTTTATCTTGTTGACAGGAAGAAATTCAGCCCGGGATTGCTGATCGCCTCTGCGGCACTGGGCACAGCGGGTTATTTCCTCATGAAATCGGGCAGCAAGGGAATTGTAATAGGAAAGAAGAATTACCGGCTGGAATACATGCACATGTCGGGAACAAAATAATAAGTAAACATGACTGCGGAAAAACCCAAAAGAACATGGCTTAAAAGATTGTGGAAGATTTTTCTTTGGCTGTTTGTTTTACAGTTCCTGTATATCATTTTCTGCAAATGGATTAACCCACCCATCACCATTACGCAGTCGGTGAGTGTAGTTACCGGGCATGGGCTTAAAAGAGACTACATTTCCTACGACGACATGGGGCCGAATATCAAACTGGCGGTAATGGCTGGAGAAGACCAGTTATTTCCAGATCATGATGGATTCGACATCAAGGCCATTAAAAAAGCCATGAAGTATAATGAAAAGCATCCCAATAAAACGAGGGGCGCCAGTACCATCAGTCAGCAAACCGCCAAGAACGTTTTTTTATGGCAACATGGAGGTTATTTCAGAAAGGGGCTGGAAGTTTATTTTACTTTCATGATAGAAAAATTGTGGAGCAAAGAGCGTATCCTGCAAACACACCTGAACGTAGCGGAAATGGGGCCCGGCATATTTGGCGTTCAGGCAGCATCCCGTGCCTACTTTAATAAAGACGCAAAAAACCTCACCCGCCAGGAAGCTGCTATGATTGCAGCCTGCCTGCCTAATCCTAAAAAATTTACAGTAAAGCCATTAAGCAGGTATGTGGCTATTCGTTCCGGAAACCTGCTCAGGCAGATGAATAACCTGGAAGGTGATCCTGATATTCAGGAGTTAATTCGCTGATTGAGGCTTCAATTTTGTAATCGCCGGCTGAATAAATTCAGGATAATCAGCAATATCTTTCTTAATTAAATCAATTTTTTTATTGGCCTCTGTTTTATCAGAAAGAAACTGCAGGTATGAATTATATAACAGGAAAAGTAAAGACGCATTATACCGGTCTAGTTGATTTTCTTTCATCATCGCCATAATTCTCTCCTCAAACAACAGCCTGTTTTTTGACTCGCAAAGAGCTTTGCCTAATCGCCAGATGGTTCCGAAGTAATGATTTTCTGAAACATTTTCTGCACGTAATGATAAGCCGAACAATAGGTCGAGTACATTGATATCAAGTTCTTCCAGCTCTTTCAGGTAGGTTTGCCTGCTTCCCCATGCATAACTTCCATCACTCATGCGTTCAAACCGATCGTTCATAATATCAAGGTGCGACCGAAGAAAAATATCCCAGCTGTGAGTTTCTGCAGCCAGCCTTGCTATGTTGCGGGCATGGAACCTTGGCGACTGATCCATACTACAGGCACCATATACCACCCTGTTCCTTTTCATTTCAAGTGCTTTTTGCTTGCTTACGAAAAGTTCTACCAGTTCTTCAAGCCCATCTTCTCCTATGCCTGCTTTAATAAACTCATCGGCAATTTCAGCCAAAGTTGACCTGGTATATGTATCATTGCAAAGGCTGTCTTTTACAAATTTTACTTTTTCTTCAACCAGGTAATCGTAACTGTAACGATCGCCTCTCTTGAAGTGCATTTTTTTATTGATATAAGCATTAAGTTTTTTATAAAGCGGTGAACTTTCGTATGAAAACCTATTAAACAGATCATCATCTTTTTCTTTTCGGAGCAGAATCAAGGTAGAAGTATCAATTAAACAATCCACATATTGAATAAGCCTGGAATAGGAAGGGTGAATATTAGTCTGCTTAAAATCTCCTTTTAAATAAATGCAGTCAAGTGTATATTCTTCCCTGTATGATTCCTTTTTTGAATAGTAGTAATACCAGTTCCCTTTTTTTAAATCCTGCTGACTGTTTGGCAAAGTTGGGTCATAGTCAAACCCTTCATAGGCAGAGCCCGATAAGTAATTTTTATAAAACCCAGGATTTGTTTTCAGCTTGATAACTAAAAAATTGCTGTCACTATTTTTAACAAGGGAACTATATCTTGAAACCATAACGCCATAAGTTATACCTTGTTCCAGATCTTTTATAACCAATTTCAAGTTGTTGGTTTTACTTGAGAAACTGATTTTGTAAGCTTCGGCCTGAGGGTAACTGTAGTAGTTTTTAATTTCACATGTCTTAAACGTAAGGTTGAGAGAGTCTACTACAAAACGAAGGGCGTTAATATCCTCCTCGGAATATATGAGGCCGTTTTTATTACGTTTGAACTCCCTGTCGGTTTCTGTGCTGTCGTTTAACTGTGCTTTGCAACATATAGTGATTACGAGTAAGGGTATAAGGGGAATCAATTTTTTCATGCTATGGTTTATATTAAAAAGATGCCGGAAGCATGAATATTGCATAAACAATTATAAAATCCTGTTAATTGCTTCAAATGCTAAAATAGAACGCTCCTCATAATTCCCGCTTACCTCTACCCATGGAACCTGTTGGTTTACCAGGATATCTTTGTAATGGTTGTACAATTTATTCCGGGTTTCAACATCAGGGTATTCACGAAGCTCATCTTTAACCCAGGGCAGGTCTGGCTTACACAAAATATAGAGGTCATATTTCCTGTTGGCTATTTGGGTGAGAATGCTGTTGTCGCATTTATTGAAAACAAATTCACTCCAAACTTTTATTACCAGCAGGTCGGTATCAATAATAACCAGGGAACTGTTGTTATTCGCTTCAATCTCATCGCAGATTTTTTCTTCCAGCGCTATTTGCCCTTCTGCTATTTTTAAAAGATCGTTGTATTGATAATCCTTTCCGTTCTCCAGTAAATATTCGCGGGCATATTCAGGCACCCATGTTGTTTTATAATGCTCAGCCAGCAATTTGCAGAGTGTACTTTTCCCGGTTGATTCTGGTCCTATCGTTACTATTTTCTTCATCAATACAATAAAACAAATTTGATTCCACTCATTGAATCAGCTATCAACGTTTCATCCAGGCTGGTTTGGCCTTTTTTAATTTTTTGTAAACAGGGCAGGTTTCTTCGTGAGCGCCCGGCAGATAACCGGTACTCATCAGAAATTCATTTACAATTTCGCCGCCGGTAAAACGGAATGTTTTTTTAAAGAGCTTCACCCATTCTTCTTTTTTTAACGGATGATTGGTATCCAGCCATTTCCTGAAGGAGCCATGTTCTTTCTGAATAGCAATAATTGCTTTTGCATTTTCAATAGCAGCATTTATTTTAAGCCTGTTGCGGATAATGCCGGCATCATTCATCAGTCTTTCAAAATCTTTTTCTTTATAGGCGGCTACCTTTTTGATATTAAATGCATGGTATGCTTTCCTGAATCCATCCTGTTTTTTTAGAATGGTAGTCCAGCTTAAACCTGCCTGGTTTATTTCCAGTATCAGGCGGCAGAATAACTCATTGTCATCATCAATAGGGAAGCCGTATTGTTTATCGTGGTATTCTTTGTGTACCGATAGATCTTCAGGCTTCATGCCTGCAATTGCTTTACAATAACTCATATTTTTCTTTTTTTGCTCTTTGTATCCATTCTATCAATCCGAAGATGGCCATTATCAATAAGGTCAAATAATAAACACTGGTAAATACATAGTGCTTTACAAAATACAGTGGTATGGAGCTGATATTGGTAGCGATCCACCAGTACCAGCTTTCTACTTTTTTCTTTGCCATCAGCCACATGCCCGTGTATGCTGTTGCGCTGGCGAACGCATCAGCCCAGGGAATGGCTCCGCGTGCAAAATCTTTTTTTAACCAGGTTAAGGCAAAGAAAATAGCGATATAAAAAGCGGCAAAGAAAAGCAGGTGTTGAACCCACTCTCTTTTTGTGGCGGATGTTATCTTAAGAATGGTATGTTGCTGCTGATCTTTTTTTGTCCAGAGTATCCAGCCGTAAATACTCATTACAGTGTAATAAAAATTTACACTGGCTTCTCCGAGTAAGCCTCCTTTAAAACTAAGCCAGATATAGATGATGGTATTGATTAACCCGGTAGGATAAACAAGGATGTTTTCTTTTCTGCTGTACCAAACACTGATGATGCCGGCGAATACAGCTATGTATTCCATAAAGCCGGTTTCTTTCATGCCTGAAATGAATTCCCGTAGAACCTGGTCTATAGTCATAAATTAGAAAGTTCAATTTATGATATTATACCAATCAGGCTTGAAATATTTTTTTTGATTTTTAACCGGGCGGCCGTTTGCTTTTATACAATTTTATTTGCCAGGGCTTTTGCAACTGCTTCTGTGCCGGAGCTGACATGAAGCTTCTCATAAATATGACTTATATGAGAATTTACGGTGGGATAAGAAATATTGCATTTATCTGCAATCATTTTATAGCTCAGACCCTTTACGAGATAAGCAAGTATTTCCTGTTCTCTGGCTGAAAGATTAAAATCTTTTTTTTCAGTATGACGATGCTGGCCGTTGAAAAATAATAAAACTTGTCTTGCGATCGCTGGTGTCATAGGAGCCCCGCCTTCCATTACTTCGGAGATGGCTTCCAGTAATTTTGCAGGCGGCGTTTTTTTGAGCAGGTAGCCGTCAGCTCCGTTAACAATAGCTTCAAATATTCTTTCTTCATCCTCAAACACCGTTTGCATCATCACTTTTACGGTTGGGAAATGTGCACGTACTTCTTTCAGCCCTTCAATGCCATTTACGAAAGGCATATCTATATCCATTAATATCACATCAGGAATATCAGCACACAGTTTCTTAACGATGTTCCGGCAATCTTCAAAAGCACCCGTGCATATCAGCCCGTCGCTGCTGTTGAGCAGTAATTGTAATAATTCCCGGCGTGGTTTATTATCGTCGAATACCGCAACTTTTATTTCTTGCATGCTCAAATTTGCATTTTTTATGGATAAAATGCAATCATTGATTCCAATGATTTTATACTCGCTATGAATTAAACAGGAAACTCCAATATGATTTCGGTACCCCTGCCAATGGCTGAGTTTATAGTTATTTTCCCATTCAGCTCTTTGGCCCGCTTCTGAAGGTTATTCAGGCCATTACCTCCCGGTTGAAATGTTCTTGCGTTAGCCGCATCGGCAACCGAAAAGCCTTTCCCACCATCTTTTATCTTTAACGATATTTTGTTAAGGCGAATAGCGATCTCAACCCGAACATTTTCGCAATCAGCATACTTTGCGATATTGTTGATGGCTTCTTTAAAAACCAGGTAGAGGTTTTTCCGTTGCTGCATATTCAGTGTGAAATTATCGAGGCGACTACTCACATGCATATTCAGTGTAATACCCGCTGGCTCCAGTATTTCAATAGCGAATGCCCGCATGCGGTTCACCACATTTTCAAAGCGATCATTTTTTGTATTCACGGCCCATACAATATCACTCATAATTTCCATCATATTGTCGGTATTTGTGCTGATGTGGCTGAGCAGGTTGTTTACTTCAGGAGAATCTTTATTTATTTTTTTCCGGATAACAGTGCTTGAAATTGAAATACTGCTTAAAGTACTTCCAATCTCATCATGAAGATCGCTTGCAATATTATTGCGGATCTCCTGTAATTTGATTGCCTGCCTGAGGCGGTAACGGTAAAAGCTATAAGCGCCTCCGATCACCACAAGTAAAATGGCTAACCTGAATAGCCATGTCTGGTACCAGGCAGGGATAATTACAATTTGAATGCTGTTTCCATTTTCATTCCAAATGCCGTCTGCATTGCTTGCCTTAACACGGAATGTGTAGGTGCCGGGACTTAGATTGGTATATGTTACCTCGTGCTGGTGGCTGGGTTCTGTCCAGCTTTTATCAAAGCCTTCTAACTTCCAGGAATAGAGTTTGCCTTTTTCATTCCTGAAATCCATTGATGAAAAAAATATCGAGAAAATGTTCTGGTCGTGTGTCAGTGTTATTTTTTTGCAATAAGCAATATTTCCGTTGATGACAGAAGAATCATTTTGCCATGGTAATGTTTTATTGTTCACACTGAGCGAAATGAAATGAATGGGCACCGTATCCTGCTGTTGCAATACTTCGGCGGGATTAAACCAGGTACTGCCTTTTACACCATGAAACAATAATTCACCTGCATTCAATTGTTTGCCGGTTAAGCCATTGAACTCGTTGCCGGCAATGTGATCGCAACAGCAGGCGGCACATTATCCGGCGGTGGTTACAGCATCAATTATAATATCGGCGAGCCTGTAATTGCAACACTTGCTTCTGGCAACAACATGATCACGCAGGGTTTTGAACAACCCGATGATGCACTCCTCAACTCCATCATTGCTTCATTGAATATGAAAGTTTTCCTTGAAGGTTTTTATGCCGATATAAACAGCATGCGTTCAACGATATTCGATCTCGGCATCAGCACTGATCCATCTGAAACGGATACGGTGCTGGTGAATTTATGGTCGCCCGGTAACCTCGAACAACCTGCATACAGTTTGCCTGCCGTGTTACACACCAACGGTACTGCATCAATTCAGTTTCCTGCAGCTATACGGGGCCATGCTTTTTATATAGCCATAAAACATCGCAACCACATTGAAACCTGGAGCCATAACCCGGTAATTTTTATAGCAACTACGGATTATGATTTCAGTACTTCCTTAAGCCAGGCTTATGATGATGGCGTGATAGCTCCCATGCAAACTGTTGGTGAAAATGTATATGCTTTGTATGCCGGTGATATAAACCAGGATGGCGGTATTGATGGGCAGGACATGAATGTGATCGATAACGAGATCGGTTTCTATGGATACAACCTGTCTGATGTAAATGGTGATGGCGGAACCGATGGCCAGGATATGAATTTTGTTGACAACAATTCTCAATTAGGATTATTCTTTGCAAGGCCTTATTAAAATGCAGCCCAGGCTGTAATAAAAAAGCATCTCATGTAATGAGATGCTTTTAATGATTTATAGAATAGATAAAGATTAACGCATTGAGCTATTGAAATTTTCAGTAAGAACCATTGATTGATTGATGACTTCTACTCTTTTACTATACTTTTTTGCTTCTCCAAAAAAGTATCAAAAAAAGAGCCCGGAAAAAGGATACGCCGCTTTTTCCGGATGGTTCCCTGATTAAGCTTTTGTACTACTGTAAACTCAAATTCAGTTC
>JAFDXA010000079.1 GCA_018268185.1 Bacteroidota bacterium | reverse complement strand
TGGGCGCTGATGTAGCGATCGGTTCAGCGCAACGTTTTGGTGTGCCATTGGGGTATGGCGGTCCACATGCTGCTTTTTTTGCTACGAAAGATGAATTCAAACGTGGTATGCCGGGCCGTATTATCGGCGTGAGTATTGATGCGCAGAATAACCGTGCCTTGCGGATGGCTTTGCAAACGAGGGAGCAGCACATCAAACGTGAAAAAGCAACTTCCAATATCTGCACAGCCCAGGCATTGCTTGCCAACATGGCTGCGATGTATGCTGTTTATCATGGCCCGGTTGAATTGAAAAAGATCGGCCAGCGAATTCACAGGCTTACCGTTGCCGTTAGCAAAGCATTATCAGGCGCAGGCATTAAAGTCCGCACAAAGCAATTCTTCGACACGATCAGTTTTGAAGTAGCCGATACAGCAGGTTTCAAAAAAACAGCCGAAGCGAACGGAGCCAACTTCCACTACCATACGGATGGTAGTATCGCGTTATCAATTGATGAAGTGGCGGCTAATGATGTTATTGAAACAACCAGCAATATCAGCAGCATTTTCAAACAGGCTTTGAATGTTGAACTTGACATCAATATCAATGAAGCCACTTCCCTATTCCATGAAGGAAATCCTTTGTACAGAACATCTGCTTATTTAACACACCCGGTTTTCAATACACATCACAGCGAAAGCCAGATGATGCGTTATATAAAATCGCTGGAGAACAAAGATCTCAGCCTGAACACTTCGATGATCTCATTGGGAAGTTGCACTATGAAGCTGAATGCAGCTACTGAACTTATCCCTGTGAGCTGGCCTGAATTCAACGGCATACATCCTTTTGCTCCTGCATCACAAACAAAAGGTTACCAGTATATCATCTCTCAACTGGAAAAATATTTGTGTGAGATCACCGGCTTTGATGCCTGCTCCCTCCAGCCAAACAGTGGCGCACAGGGTGAGTATGCAGGATTGCTGGCCATCAGGGCTTACCATGAAGCAAGAAAAGAATCACATCGTAACATTGTGCTGATTCCTATTTCTGCGCACGGCACCAACCCCGCCAGTGCCATCATGGCCGGGATGAAAGTAGTAGTTGTAAAAAGTGATGAAGAAGGGCATGTTGATATCAGCGACCTGAAGGCAAAAGCAGCGGAACACAAAGACAATCTTGCCGGGCTGATGATTACTTACCCCAGCACTTATGGCGTATTTGAAGAAGGTATTAAGAAGATATGTAAAACCATTCACGATAATGGTGGATTGGTTTATATGGATGGAGCGAATATGAATGCACAGGTAGGATTAACAAGCCCGGGAATGATCGGCGCCGATGTATGCCATCTGAACCTGCACAAAACATTTGCAATTCCGCACGGTGGTGGAGGTCCTGGTGTTGGACCGATCTGCGTAAACAAGAAACTGAAACCATACTTGCCCGGGCATCATGTTAAAGACAGTCTCCGGTTGCCCGACACAGCTACCACTGCCGTTTCTGCAGCTCCTTACGGAAGTGCCAGCATTCTGCTCATAAGCTATGCCTATATCAGGATGCTGGGTGCAGAAGGCTTGAGAAAAGCAACAGAATATGCAATACTCAATGCCAATTACATGAAGGCAAGGCTGGAAAAATATTACCAGGTACTTTATACTGGATCCAATGGTTATTGTGCACACGAGTTCATTGTTGAACTCCGTCCTTTCAAAACATCGGCAGGCATTGAAGCGGAAGATGTGGCCAAGCGCCTGATGGATTATGGCTTCCATGCTCCTACCATGAGTTTCCCGGTTCCAGGCACCATCATGATTGAACCAACAGAAAGCGAAGACAAAGGTGAATTGGATCGTTTCTGTGAAGCTATGATCAGCATTTACCAGGAAATAAAAGCTATAGAAGAAGGCAAAGTTGATAAGGTTGATAATATGCTGAAAAATTCACCGCATACCCAGGCTGTTATTTGTGCTGATGAATGGAATCATGCATACAGCAGGCAGGAAGCGGCATTTCCGCTTGCTTATGTAACGAGGAATAAATTCTGGCCGTCAATTGCACGCATCAACAATACATTCGGCGACAGGAACCTTGTTTGCACCTGTGAGCCTACCAGCAGTTTTGCTGAGTAAACAAATAGTTGCTTCAAACACTCAACATAAAAAAGTTCAGCCGTATTGTAGCTGAACTTTTTTTATTAAACAGGTAGGTATATAAACATGCTATATCCTGTAACAGATCGCGTTGATGTTCATACCGGCACCAACAGAAGCAAACATCACAACATCTCCAGGTTCCAGTTGGTGATGTTCCATCTTACCTTTCCTTACCATATCATACAGCGTTGGTACGGTTGCAACAGAACTGTTGCCCAATTTGTGAATGCTCATCGGCATGATATATTCCAGCATTTCACTAACACCATAAAGTTTATGAAGTGCTTTAATGATGCTTTCATCCATTTTTTCATTCGCCTGGTGAATAAACACCTTTTTCAGTTCCTTAATACTCACCGATGCTTTCTCAAGGCAATCTTTCATTGCCTGCGGAACATACTTAAGTGCATATTCAAACACCTTTCTGCCCTTCATTTTCACGAATCTAACTTTAGGATCTGCATTGGGACTGTAAGAAGGACCAAAAGAG
>JAFDXA010000078.1 GCA_018268185.1 Bacteroidota bacterium | reverse complement strand
TGTGTGGTTGCAGAAAAACCAAAAGAAGAAACACCTCATACTCATGGAGCACCAGACATGGGTGGAATGGGTTACTAATATTAAAGTTTTAAGTAGAATGCAAAGGTTCCTGTTTTTACAGGGACCTTTTTTGTTGCCGAATAAATTAACTTAGAGGTTAGCGAATCACAGTTGATAATATTTAAAGAAACAGGGAATGAAAGAAGAAGATTACATAACAAAGAACCGCAGCGCCTGGAATGCCAAAACATCCTGGCATGTGGATTCATCGTTTTATGGCATGGAAGATTTTCTGAAAGGAAAAAATTCTTTAAATGAAATTGAGCTGGAATTGCTGGGTGATGTAAAAGGGAAATCTGTTTTGCATCTTCAATGTCATTTCGGCCAGGATAGTATTTCGCTTGCAAGGATGGGCGCAACCGTAACAGGTGCTGATCTTTCAGATGCGGCTGTTGAAAAAGCAAATGCACTGGCAAAGGAACTCAATGTAAATGCTGATTTTATTTGCTGCAACATCTACAACCTGCCGGATCTCCTGGATAAGCAGTTCGATATTGTATTTACAACTTATGGTACGATCGGTTGGTTGCCCGACCTCGACAAATGGGCCGGTATCATTTCACGCTACCTGAAACCGGGAGGGAAATTTGTTTTTGCCGAATTTCATCCTGTTGTGTGGATGTTCGATGATGAGTTTGATAAAGTGGCCTATACGTATCACAAGTCTGATCCCATCATTGAAAACATCTCTGGAACCTATGCTGATAAAAATGCGCCTATCACCACAGAAACGATCAGTTGGAACCACAGCATCAGCGAAGTGCTGAACAACCTGGTTAAGTACGGAATGGAAATAAACTTATTCAATGAGTATGATTATTCTCCGTACAATTGTTTCAATCATACAGAGGAATTCGAGCCGGGAAAATTCAGGATTAAACACTTTGGTAACAAGATCCCGATGGTATATGCAGTGCTTGCAACAAAGAAATGATTGCAGATCGCAACCTGTATGTTTCGCTCTGTATTTCTAATGCATGGCTTCTGCAAGATCAACTTTTTTCTTCCTGTTTCCTTTTACGAGTAAAACGATCGGAACGCAGATCAGGAACATAAGTCCGAGGTATAAGAATACATCCATATAGGAGAGTACTGTTGCCTGTTTGGTAACATTCAGGTCAAGCGCCTGGTAGGCAGCTTTCAGTGCATCATTGGCACTCTTTCCTTTGGCCATGAAAAAATGCTGCATCTGGGCAACGCGTTCCTGAACGGCAAGATTATTTGTGTCGAGTTTGCTTACAAGATCATTCCTGTGAATCATGCTTTGCCGTGAAATATAAGTTGTGATGGCTGCCACGCCGAAGGATCCTCCAAGCTGCCGCATCATGCCGGTAAAAGCTGCGCCCTGGCCGATCTCAATTCCTTTCAATGTAGAAAGCGACAAGGTTGTGATAGGGATGAACAGCAATCCCAATCCTGCACCTCTTGTAATGAGCATCCAGAAAAAAGCATCTTTGCCGGTATCGGGCGTAATGATCTTATATCCCCAGAAACTGTACACAAAAAAGATCAGCATTCCCAATGCCACAAGATATTGCTGGGGAATTCCCTTCTGCAATAACCTGCCGATGATTGGCATCATGAACGCAGTTGTTAGTGCGGCCGGTATCATCAGGGCGCCTGATTGTAATGCGGTCCACCCAAGTATACTTTGCGTATACAATGGTATAAGAAATGTTGAACCATAAAGTCCGAAGCCAAGTATAAAAGAAAAAACGGTTCCTACCCGGAGATTACCGTTTTTCAACACACGCAGTTCAACGATCGGGTTTCTGTATGTAAGCTCACGCCAGATGAAAAAGAACAGGCCCATCACAGAAGCAATGGTAAGTGTTATGATGATATTGCTGTTAAACCAATCATCTTCCTGGCCACGTTCCAGCACATATTGAAGTGAACCAACCGTTAAGGCAAGTAATGCTATTCCCAGCCAATCTATTTCATGAACGGATTTTTTGTCGGCAAATTTCGGACTGCGTACAAATTGCAGGGTGAGCAGTGTTGCTACAACGCCAATCGGGATATTGATATAGAAAATATAAGGCCAGGAGAAATTGTCGACAATATAACCTCCCAATGGGGGACCCAATGTTGGGCCGATGATCACACCCAAACCATAAATGGCCTGTGCCATGCCTCTTTTTTCAGGAGGATAGGATTCTGTAATGATCGTTTGTGATGTTACCAGCAAAGCGCCACCGCCAACACCTTGCAGAAAACGGAAGAACACCAGTTCCCATATGTTGGTTGCATTTCCGCAAAGGAAAGAGCAGATGGTGAATATTACGATGGAAGCAGCGAAGTAGTTTCTTCTGCCGAACTGTTGCGATAACCAGCTCGTCATCGGCACAATGATCACATTGCCGATGGCATAGGCGGTGATCACCCAGGCAACTTCTGTAAGTGTTGCGCCGAGGTTTCCCCGCATTTCGTTCAATGCAACGTTCACAATGGTGGTATCTACGATCTCCAGTAAAGCACAAAGAATGGCTGTAATGGTAATGATCGCCCGCCGGCCGCCGTATTCAACTAAAGATTCCTGTTGTGTCATGAATTGCTTTTAATCTAAATGAACATCCACATAAACGTTCATGCCCGGCCTGAGTTTTTGTATCAATGAATCGTTTCTGTTGCTGAAAACAATTTTTACAGGTAGCCTTTGTACCACTTTTACAAAGTTGCCACTGGCATTGTCAGGAGGTAATAGTGCAAAGCGAGCGCCGGTAGCAGGAGAGAAGGAACTCAGCGTGGCTTCAAAATCATGACCGGGAAATGCATCAGCATGCACGATCACTTTCTGGCCTTCGTGCATTTTGTTGTACTGTGTTTCTTTAAAATTAGCAACAACCCATTTATCGTTGTTGAGTACAATGCTGAATAATGTTTGTCATGCCTGCAGCAATTGCCCTGCCTGTACAGGTACTTTGGATACGATACCGCTTTCGGGGGCTGTGATCACGGTGTAAGAAAGATTCAGCCTTGCATTTTCAACATCAACTTCACGTTGTTTGATAACAGCTCCGGCAACACCTACCTGCTGCGAAGTTGCATTGCTTTGCGATGCAGCAACACCGGTTTGTGTAGTAGCCTGGTTTTTCTGGTTGATCAGAACCTGCAATTGTTTTTCAGCAGTTTGTTTTGCAGCCAAAGCCTGTTCGTATTGCTGCTGTGTGATTGAATGGTCTTTGATCAGGTTTTCGTAACGCTGGTAATCCTGCGTAGCTCTCCACACATTAACCTTTGCTGCTTCGATCTGTGCATCGGCCGTTCCTACGGCAGCTTTGCTGGTATTGATACTGGTACTGGCGGCATGGCTATTTGCTTCGGCTGCATTGAGATTACTTTTTGCTGTTGCAAGAGCGGCTTCGGCCTGCTCCAATACAATGTGGAGGTCACGTTGATCGAGTGTAAGCAAAGTATCACCCTTGTGAACAAACTGGTTATCCTGCACATACACTTTCTGTACGTAACCATTTATTCTCGACATAACAGGGCTGATATTGGCTTCTACCTGCGCATCATCTGTTTCTTCATGATGTTGTGCATGGAAATATTTGGTTAAGCCGAACCAGCTTCCAACAAGTACGAGCAGCCCCAGTACGATGATGAAAACTTTACTCCTCTTTTTGGGAGTTGCAGGTTGTGGAGTTTGTTCTGTAGTAGACATCTTATGATTCTTTTCTAATGTTATTATAATAATCCGGCAGTTTGAAGAAGTTTGTTGTATGCAAGCACAGCATCCGCTTTGGCCATGGCTATATTAAGCTTGGCCTGCAGTTTTGCCACATTTGCATCCAGCAGATCGGTAAGTGTAACCAGGCTGTTGTTGTATTTGTTGTTGGTGATCCTGTAGTTTTCGGTAGCCTGAACGAGGGCTTTTTCGTAGAGCTCTGTTTTTTTCAGGCTTAATAAATAATTCTGGTAATCCTGGTTAATGGAAAGCCGAACAGCATCGTTGAGAATATCCTGGCCGGCAATAGCCTGCTTTTCCTGGGCCTTTGCTTTCTGGAGCCGGGTATTTGATTTCCACAAACTTGCCAGGTTATACTGGATGCCGATACCAATATTTACAGCGTTGGTGATGCTGATGAAATGGGGGATATCGGCAGCAATATACCCCCCGGTTAATGCTATGTTCGGATAAGCTTCCGCTTTGGCAGACCTGATGTTGCTTTCTGCAGCTTTTTTTCTCAGCGCTGCAGCCTGTATATCTTTCCTGTTCTGCAACGCAATGTCTTCATACTCTTCAAATGTTTTGAGTTCACGGCTGCTATTGATAAAGGATGTGTCGATCATGATCGGATCCTGTTCCGGCAGGCCGAGCATCAGGTTCATATTTACTGTTGCGATCTTGTAATTGTTTGCTGCTTCCAGTTCCGATAATTCAATGCTGGATGACTGAAGCTGTGATTTGAGCAGATCGTTCCTGGCAAGCAAACCATTCTTTTCGAGGTTGGCAAAGTTGCTGTCTCTTGAGAGAGAAGACTGCAGGTTTTCTTTTACGAGCACAACAGCCTGAAATGCCTTGTACAGGTTGATGTATGCTTTGGTTGTATTGAATATGATCTCTGTTTTATCTTTCTCGGCATCAAGGCGGGTGGCTTTCTCCAGGTAGCGTGCAGATTCAATTCCATATTTTATTTTGCCACCTGTATAAATGGGCAGCGAGATATTGGCGATTCCATAAACGGCCTGGTTGATAGAAGGAGTGCCTCCTCCATTGGAAGATCCCTGGCTGGCAGACTTCATATCAATGTTGGCATTGTTCAGCCTTATGTAACTGCCACTGATCTTGAAATCAGGCAGCCTGCTGTCGGTGGCTTCTTTCACTACAGCTGTAGCTTCCTCGATCCTGGCATTTGATATTTTAAGATTCTTACTGTTCTGTATGCTGAGATTGATGGCATCCTGCAAAGTCAGAACTTTGTCCTGTGCTTCGGATGTAAAGGAAGCCGACAGCAGGATGGCGACTCCCAGGATGATCTTATTATGACTCATAACCTAAGTGTGCTTTAAAAATTGTTTTTACGTGTTCTCTTAACCTCGCTGATAACTGTTCTTCAAAAACCGGGTTGGGCAGTTTTTTCTGGTTATTGAATTCCCTGTAATAGTCTTTATTAATGAGCATGAGCATCACGGTGCCTGTCATCGTTGTGAGCATCAATACAATGTCAACATCCTTTCTGAAAACTTTTTGCTTTTGTCCTTCTTCAATCACACTGCTGATCAGCCTGGCATAAGTAAGCTTTAGTTCTTTCAGTAATTTCATCACTACTGTGTTCTTGTTGATCACCTGTTCCGAAAGCATGATCTTGTAGAAGGCCTCTTTTTCTTCTACCCTGGTGATGTATTCGTCTATCAGTGTTTCTATTTTCTGAAAAGGGGTTAAGGATTGATTATTCACTACAGCTTCTATGCGATGCTTTGTAGCATTCATCCTTTCCATGAAAAGCGCTTCGAGGAGTTTCTCTTTGCTCCCAAAATAATAGGAGATCATGGCGAGGTTTACACCTGCGGCATCAGCAATGTTACGGACAGTGGTGCCTTCATACCCTTGTGTCGCAAAGAGTTCTTCGGCCTTCTCAATAATCTGGATATGTTTTTTGGTCATTTCCATATTTGAATGAAAAAGCAAAATTAAACATTTGTTTGAAATAATTAAACAAATGTTTAAAATTAACATCTGCATAACCGTCAGTGGGAACAGGATTATTAATCAAAGCCTTGATAGTTCTGTGAAAAGCTCTCGTTCACGTTGTGTGAGCTGCTGGGGGAGTTTTACGGTGTAGGTAACATAAAGATCTCCGTATTGTCCTTCGGATTTGTATACCGGGAATCCTTTGCCTTTTACCCGGATGGTGGTATTGTTCTGCGTTTCGGGGTTTACCTTCAGTTTTATTTTACCATGAAGCGTTTCAATGGTGATTTCTCCACCTAAAACGGCGGTGTAGAGACCGATCTCCTGGTTGAGGTATAAGTCGTTTCCTTTTTTCGTGAACGGCGTATTGTTGATGATCGAGAAAGTGATATAAAGATCCCCGGCCGGGGCACCATTTACACCTGGTTCACCATGGCCTCTTAATTTCAGTTGCTGCCCGTTTTCCAGGCCGGCAGGAATAGTAATGCGGATGTTTCTGCCATCAACAGTTATCGTTCGTTTGTGTGTTGTAAAAACATCAGTTAGTGTAAGCTGTAGTGTTGCGCTGATGTCTTCACCTTTAGTTTTGCGCCTGCGGCCGCCACTGCCGAATAGGGAACTGAAAAAATCGGAGAATTGATCATCTCCTCCGAAATCCTGTGTAAATGTTTGCCTGCCGCCTGTGTTGAAATTATGTTGCTGACTGCGTTGAGCCTGTTCAAAAGCTTCTCCATGCTGCCAGTCCTTTCCATACTTGTCGTATTTCTTTCTCTTATCGGGATCTCCGAGTACTTCGTTTGCTTCATTGATCTCCTGGAATTTTTTATTGGCCTCTTTGTCATTCGGGTTGATATCGGGGTGATACTTCCTCGCAAGCTTACGGTAGGCTTTTTTTATGTCATCGGCACTGGCATTTTTCGATAGCCCAAGTATCTTATAATAATCTATGTAGTCCATAATTTTCCTCCGGATTGTAATACAAAATTAAAACAGAACGGCTATCAGTATTTCTTTTTTATATATCCTTTAGCAATGAAAAACTGGGCAAGGCAATAAGTGATTCTGATGAGGAAACCGGCTGCGGCAAAAGGAAGGTAAAACTTATTGATTGCAAGCAGGCTGTCAGACAACACAAAAAAGATCGCCCCTGAAATGAATAAATACCTAACGAACCTGCTCACTTTGTATGGTACTTTGAAAGCATAGAACAGCATAATGCTGATGATGCAGGCATAGATGATAACAGGAACCCTCAAATCGCCCAATAGGGGGTAAAGTAATGCAAGCAACAATGCTGCATAACCAATGATGCCGATTGTGATATATGGATAGTCTTTGATGAGAGAATCATTGTTTCTCGACAACTGACGGAAATAAGCGATGTACATTACGTGAGCAAAAAGGAAGCAGGCTAGTCCGCTGATGAAAAACCATGTTCCTTTATCCTCAAACATCAGGAGTATATCGCCGAAAAGGGATAAGAGGAGAGCCCCTTGTATTTTCATTTTACCCCTGGTATTGCTGCTTCTTAAATGCACTGCCAGCATCAGCAAAGGCATAAGCAGTGGTTTGGAGATAAAATCCAGTAATGGGATATTAAACAGAATACCTGTCAAGCCCAACAATACAATTGCCCAGAAAATGAAATAAATATATTTTCTAAGCAGCCTGCGCATGGGTTATGGGGTTGTTATTTCTACATAAGGGTTGCCCTGGAAAAACCTTCTCAGAGAATCACGCATACGGGTGGTATCTGAAAGCGGGTTCATGAACGGCATAGCTATTTTGTAAACAGAGGAGTCTTTTGGATAGATCAGCAATTTATGGCCATAGCTGGTTAGCTTGCTGTAAGCTTTTTCAGCCAATAGTTTGTTGGGATATTCTTTCAATACGATCCTGAAATTGAAACTGTCTGTCTTAACAGCTGTTGTAAGTGGTTTACTGCTATCTGCAGGCACGCCCTGTAATTTTACGGTTGTATCGGGATTGTTGTGAGGGATGCTGTCTACAGTAATATTATCAATTACCACGGGCTCTGTTCCGGAGTCCTTGTTGCTCTTTTTGAAAAAATAATAGAGTACCCCAGCTGTTATAAATAAGAGCAACAGAATGCCTATCAGCAACCAGCTTTTACTTTTTTGTTTTTCACGGGGAGATGTGGTGGCAGAAAAACTGATCTCGTTTTCTGCTTTTTCCTTCAGCAGTGCAGGGGCAGCCTCCAGTTTGGCGTGCACATAATTTCCCTGGGTGAATTCATAAAAGCCTTCCTGGTTCTTCTGTAAAACTCCGAGTCCTTCAATCGGGAAGGGTTTTCCGATGTTCAGAAACTGTTTGGCAAGAATGGAGTATGATTCAAGGTCTGAGGAAGCAAGTGGTTTGATCTTCCTGGTTTGGGTAACAATAAAATCAATCAATGCATCATCCTGCTTTGCCTTTTTGTCAAATTCAAAACGAACGGCATTTTCGGGTAGTGTATATCCTGCATTACTTTCATCCGGCAGCGGTGCGTCTGCTGCAAGATGGAATGTGCCGATGTCCT
>JAFDXA010000077.1 GCA_018268185.1 Bacteroidota bacterium | reverse complement strand
ATTTTCTTTAACCCGGTCTACACTAATATAGATATCGCCAACAACGGGTTTATTGCTATTTTCTGCAAGGTTGAAAGTTATTATATCGGTATAGTAATCATGTTGAAGATATTGCTGGTTTATGGCGATTAGGTATTCATCTGAACAGAATATATATGAAAGGGATTCGGCTTCCCGCTTCTCCTCATTGAATAGGGTCTTCAAAAAGATTTTAAGGCGATTTCTGTCAGCCAGAGTAACTTTGGTTTCGAAGAAAAAGCTCACCTGCATTGATAATTAATTTCTTAAATCGAAATTAATCAAGTTCCTTTAAAAGATACCTTTACACAAAGTGAATGCTTAAAGTATGCGTAAGCGCTTATCAGAGATAAAAGCCGGGCAAACGGTTGTTATCGACTCCTTTGCTAACGATGAAATTTTTTTAAAATTAATGGAGATGGGCTGTGTTCCCGGAGAACAGGTAACTGTTGATCAAATCGCTCCTTTAAAGGATCCGATTTCTATAATTGTTGCCGGGTACAGGTTGAGTCTCCGGCTGAATGAAGCCCAACATATTCTGGTTGATGAGATTTAATTTTTCTTCATGAAAATCGGTTTATTTTTCGGTTCTTTCAATCCTATTCATCACGGCCATCTTATCATAGCCAACCACATTGCCATGACAGGTTTTGTTGATGAAGTATGGTTTGTGGTATCTCCCCAGAATCCATTTAAAAAAGCAAATACCTTATTGAATGAAAACCACCGATACCACCTGGTTCAACTGGCTATTGAAGGTGAAAAAAAATTAAGGGCCAGTAATATTGAATTCAAACTGCCAAAGCCATCTTATACCGTAAACACACTTGCTTATCTGAAAGAAAAATATCCATCACATGTATTTTCAATTATAATGGGAAGTGATGGGTTTCAGAATATTGACAAATGGTTTAATGCCGACATTATTTTAAAAGATTACCAGATCATCATTTACAAAAGGCCGGGATTTGAAATTTCAAATCCTTTTAACGCAAATATCCTGGTAGCAGAAGCACCATTGCTTGAGATTTCGTCTACTCATATACGTTATTTAATAAAAAACGGCTTGTCTATTCGTTACCTAGTTCCTGATACGGTAGCGGAAGAAATCAGAAATCAACATTATTATATTTCATCGTTAGAAAATCCAACCTAATAAAACTGCTGTTAATACAATAACCGGGGCCGGTAGTTTTGTATATCGGAGTAGTAAATAAGTTGCAGCAATAGCTACCAGGCCTGTAATACTATCTGTGTTGAAAGAAGACAAGTGTATTGTATTTAAAAGATAAAGTGTTGCAGCCCACATAAACCCTACTACAATAGCGTTAATTCCTTCCAAGGCACGGAACACAACAACAAACTTTTTAAGATATTGCCATACCGGGAAAAAGAACAAGACCAACAAGGCGCTTGGCAAAAAAAGGGCGATAGATCCAATTATACAGCCTGCTAATTGCCATGATTTACCCATGTCCTTTAGAGCCATCCCCCCAACAAAAGATCCGACCGAAAATACAGGCCCGGGAATCGCCCTTACAACTCCATATCCGGTAAGTAATTCTTCTTTATTGATCTTAATAGCATTAGGATTTTTGATGGCATTCGTAGAATTCGGCCTGGCCACATATTGGTCAAGCATCATTGGGAGCAATACATCCCCTCCGCCAAATACAAAACTTCCAAACCTGTAGAAGTTTTCAAAAAGGTTATACGCTTTCCGGTTTGGCCAATCCTGTTTACGGGCAGATTCACTGAGTATACCTGCTATGGCAAAAATCAAAACAAATAGCCAGATGTTTGTCCACCTGATCTGCTTGGGCTTTATTACTTCCTTTTCAGGAATCCTCCTGTCGCTGAAGTTTGTTGCTATTCCGCCTGCTACGATCAGTAAAGGGAATACCCACGGCGTTTTGAAAAGCAGGTAAGTTATTGTCATCGCCGACAACATCAGAATCAATGTAATGAAGTTTTTTATTGAAATAGCAAAAGCCTTGATGGAGGCGTATAACAAAAACCCTATCGCCACAGGTTGAATAAACCTGAATATATTGCCGGTAAGATCATGCATGCTGTATGTTATGAGGAAAGAAAAAGCTCCCATCATAATACAAGCAGGTAATAACCAGATCAATAATGTGATAACTGCTAATGGTATTCCCCCTCTTTTGTATCCTATCAGGGTGAGGGTTTGTGTAGAAGAAGCCCCTGGAAGCAATTGGCAAAATGAATTGTATTCCATTAGCTCCTCCTCAGTAACATCCCTGCGCTTGTGCACGAATGTCCTCAACATCATCCCGATATGGCCCTGAGGGCCTCCGAAAGCTGTTATGCTGTAAAGAAAAACAGCTTTTAGAAACGGTATGTGCCGTAACATCGCCACTGAAAAAATTCGTCATAGCCAGGTATGACTATTATGGGTTTTTATTTTTTTAAACCTATTTCAACAAGCCGCTCATTCAGGTATTCTCCGGCTGTACAGTCATCATAAACTTTTGGATGATCTTTATCTATACAGGATTCAAGGCACTTTAAACTCATTCCTGCCTTTGGGTGCAGGAAAAAAGGAATAGAAAACCTGCTTGTATGCCAGAACTCTCTTTTCGGGTTAACAACCCTGTGTGTGGTGCTCCTCAACCGATTGTTAGTGAGTCGCTGAAGCATATCACCAACATTTACCACAATCTGCTCAGGCAAGGATGTAACCGGAACCCAATCTCCCTGCCGGTTAAGTATTTCCAATCCATCTGCTGAGGCGCCAACCAGCAGTGTTATCAGGTTAATATCTTCATGCTGTTCAGCCCTGATAGCGCTTTTTGGTTCTTCTGTAATCGGTGGATAGTGAATCGCTCTTAAAATAGAATTACCGTCTGCTATATGTTCGTCGAAGTAATTCTCAGTAAGCCCGAGGTAAAGCGCTATAGCCCGCAGTAAAGCCTTACCCGAATTTTCAAAAGCCCTGAATGCTTCTTCAAAAGTTGAATTGAAATGAACAATCTGGTCTACCTGCACATTGCTGGTATAGTTTTGTTTTGAATATACTGACTGCGAAACCTGGCCAAACTGGAAAAACTCTTTTAAGTCTGGTGCCTCACTTCCCTTAGCGTGCTCTGTTCCAAAACTGGTATATCCCCTTTGGCCGGCCATTCCGGCCAACTCATATTTCTTTTTCTGAGAGAGTGGCAGAGAAAAAAATTGCTGAACATATTTATAGAGATCAGCGATAAGCCCATCACTAATACCATGATTTTTTACCGAAACAAACCCAACTTCTTCGTAAGCCTCTCCGAGTTTCTGAACAAATTTCTTTTTTTGTTCCTGGTCCCCACTTAAAAATTCTGCGAGATCTACTGTAGGTATAGACATGTATTCACAGGCTCGTTTTTGATCAGCCCGGGAGCAAAAGTATTCATTTAAGTGGCTTTATTTATAAAATACAGTCAGTTTATAATCCGTATTTAGCACTGATCTCCAACATCCTGTCGATCGGCTTTTTGGCTGCCAACCGAAGTTGCTCCGGCATAGTTATCTCTGGTGTTTCGTACTTGAGGCAGAGGTAAAGCTTTTCCAGGGTATTTAACTTCATGTAAGGACAATCATTACAGGCGCAATTGTTATTAGGAGGTGCCGGAATAAAAGTTTTATCAGGGCTTGCTTTTTGCATCTGGTGGAGTATGCCTGTTTCTGTAACAACAATAAATTCTTTTACAGAACTGGTTTGAGTGTATTTTAAAAGCCCGGTAGTACTACCAATATAATCAGCTATGGCTAAAACCGGTTCCTCACATTCTGGGTGAGCTATGACTTTAGCTTGCGGATGCCGGATCTTCAACTTTGTTATTTTCTCAAGACTAAATATTTCGTGTACCATGCAGGCGCCATTCCACAATACCATGTTCCTCCCTGTCTGCTTGTTGATATAAGCTCCAAGGTTTTTATCCGGCGCAAAGATAATAGGTTGGTCAGCCGGCAGGCTTTCAACAATCTTCTGGGCATTTGAAGAAGTACAAATTATATCGCTGAGTGCTTTCATGCCTGCACTGCAGTTTATATAGGTTATAACCAGGTGATCTGGATATTTATCCTTAAAAGCCTTGAATAACTCGGGTGGCGCAGAATCACTTAAAGAACACCCGGCATTAAGATCGGGCAATACTACTTTTTTTGTGGGATTAAGAATCTTCGCAGTTTCAGCCATAAAATGAACCCCGGCAAAAACAATAAGGTCGGCATCTGTACTGGCTGCCTTTTGAGATAATCCAAGACTGTCGCCTATATAATCAGCTACATCCTGTATATCCGGCTCCTGGTAATAATGCGCCAGCAGGATCGCATTTTTTTCTTTTTTAAGTTTTTCAATCTCAGCGAACAAATCCAGGTTCACGTCTATATCAATATCCAAAAATCCTTTTTTGGAAACAATTGCTGCTTGTTGTTCACTGTTAATATCTGGCATAATATATACTAATACTATTTATTTATATAATCCCCTATTACTATTAGGGCTGTTAATAAGTGGAAATAAAATTTCCTGTGTCTATTGCAAAATTAAAATATTTAGGTTTTCCACTTCTGTCCACAATTATTTAACAATTAAAAATAACAACCCATCAATAAGCCTGTATTGTGTTCTGTATATTATTGTTTATTTACTCCACATACCTTGATAAAAAAATGCGGGGATAAAAATCCGCCGTTTTTTTTAAAATCTGCTGTTGAAAGAAACAGTAAAAATTCATGTTCCGCCTCTGATTATGTAAAAACCGTTTTTCAAAATCTTCTTTTGCCCATTTTAATAATACCCAATAAAAGCAAAATCCAGGGATATTAACAGGTTAAAGCACTTATCAACAATAGACTGTTAATTTATTTATTACAGACAGGATTTTCCTGCAATTTCTTAAACCACGCAATAAAACCTGTTACCCATGCTGATTTACAAGGTTTTCCACATCTGAAAAAATAAGTGTTAATATCCTTTTTTACCCTATTTTTGCCCTCCAAAAATCTTACAAATCAGTAGTATGCAAATTATTCAAAGTATTCGGGACAAGGGTGCGGCTATCGTAATTGTTGTGATAGCGCTCAGCTTGATAGGCTTTATCCTGATGGACTCAAAACAGGGTGGAAACAGGCTTTTCAGTTCAATGTCTACAAAAGTAGGTAAAGTAAATGGAGAGAATATCGACCTTACTTATTTCAACAAAAGGGTAAAGGATAACGAAGATATGCAGCAGCAACGTACTGGTCAGCGACCTACAGGAACGCAAACCTACCAGATGCGTGAACAGATGTGGAACCAGATAGTTGCCGAGAAAATTTTCTTTGCAGAAGCAGAAAAACTTGGAATCAGTTTTACATCAGCAGAGTTATCATCCATTTTAAAAAGCAACGATCCCAATAACCCACTCCTCCAGGAACAGGGAATGACAGATCCTGCAACAGGTAAACTCGATCCCGCCAAAGTACAAACAGCTTTGAGCAATATTAAAAAAGCAAAGGGAGAACAACTGGATGCGATCAATACACAGATCGTAGATCCGCTGAAACTGAATACTGTTGTAGGAAAATATTCTGCACTGCTAAATGCCAGTGTTTATTATCCAAGCTGGATGAAAGAAAAAGATAATGCAGAAACTAAAAATTTTGCAAACATCTCCTATGTAAGTATCCCTTATTCTGAAATATCAGACAGTACTGTAAAAGTTACAGATGCTGAGGTAGACGAATATGTAAGCAAACACAAAGACCTCTTCAAACAGGAAAAGGCCCGTGTTATTTCTTATGCTTCTTTCAGCCACCTGGCTAGTGGAGATGACAGCGCCAGGATCAGGAATTATGTTTCGGATCTTAAAACTGCTTTTGCTGCAGACAGCAACGCAAAGAGCTTTGTAGCAAAAAATACATCGTCTATTGAATTTGATGATACCTATAAACCCAAAGCCAAGTTCAGTATTCCTGAAATTGACACTATTGTTGCACAACCAATGGGAACTGTATATGGCCCATTCGTTGATAAAGGAAGTTTTGTTATTGCCAAAGTACTTGGATCAAAACAACTTCCGGATAGTGTTAAAGCAAGACATATATTAATACCCGTTAATGATCCAAGAACCGGCGAGGTTAAAAATGCAGATTCAACTGCACAAAAACTGGCGGATAGTATTTATAATGCGATCATCGGCGGAGCTGATTTTGCCGCACTGGCCGCAAAATATTCTTCTGACGGCAGCAAGGATAAAGGTGGAGACCTCGGAACTTATGGATATGGAACCATGGTTCCGGAATTCAATGATTTCACTTTTGAAAACCCGGTTGGCTCCAGGAAAGTGGTGAAAACACAGTTTGGCTACCATGTTATCGAAATCCTGAACCAGAAGGATTTCAAACCGGCATATAAAATTGCTTTTGTTGGAAAAGAGATAACGCCGAGCGACGTAACCATTAATAATGCCAGTCTCGAAGCAACCAAAGCTTCTGCAGAAAAGAATAAAGCCGACCTTGAAAAATACCTCGAAAAGAAAGGAATACATTTAACACAGGCTGCCGGAAATATCAAGGAAAATGATTTTTCAGTTGGTTCATTGCAGGATGCCCGCTCATTGATCCGTTGGGCTTTTGAATCAAAAGTTGGAGATGTAAGTGAGCCTTTCAGCATCGGCGACCAGTTTGTGGTAGCTACTGTTGACAAAATTCTCACAGAAGGAACACAGGACGCAGTAACTGCAAGACCTGGTTGCGAAGTAATTATCCGCAACAGGAAGAAAGCAGAAATGATCATCAAGAAACTCGGAAACAATCCAACACTCGAAAGCGCATCAAGCGTATACAACAAACCAGTGTTGGTTGCCGGTATGGACTCTTCTTTAACTTTATCAAGCCAGATCATCAATGGCCTGGGAGTAGAAGCTAAAGTAATCGGGGCTTCATTCAACAAAGAATACCAAACAAAAGTATCCCCGGCGATCGCCGGAACAAGCGGCGTATATCTTATCAAGGTAAATTCTGTTCAGGCAAAACCGGCTGACACTCCGGAAGTTGCCGCCCAACAGGCAACCGCCAAGCTCAATACACAACGTAGCCAGATTGGAAACTGGTATGATGGACTGAAAAAGCAAGCCTCAATATCAGATAATCGCAGCGAATATTACTAATATCGAAAACAGATTGAAGCCGGCTCCGAAAAGGGCCGGCTTTTTTGTTTTAATTTTACATTATGTCTGATGTATTTGTAAATAAAGTAGCGGAAAGCGGCATTGTTACACTTGACCTGGAGAATTATTATCCCAAAGCCGATGTGGCTGTTTTTGATATGAAAGACTACCTTTTCCTGGGATTGATATTGAAAGAAAAGGATTTCAGGCAGTCACTGAAAGATCTTGACAGATCTGTTTTTGAAAATAAAATAGTGGCCATTACCTGTTCAGCTGATGCCGTAATACCAATGTGGGCTTATATGCTTGTAGCAAGCGCTTTGCAGCCTGTTGCCAACGAAATAGTTTTTGGTGATGAGGCCCGGGCAAAAAAAGAAATATTACTCAGGAATATTAAAACAGGGATAGATGTTCAATCGTTTTCCGATAAAAGAATTGTGATTAAGGGTTGCGGAGAAATTGCAATTCCGGAAGAAGCATATATAGAAGTAACGAAGCTGCTACGGCCAGTGGCGAAAAGCATCATGTATGGCGAACCATGCAGTACCGTTCCTGTTTTCAAAAAAGAGAAAGCATCAACAACAAGTTCCGGCAGTAAAGATTAAAACCACCCCCGCCGCTTGAATACAATAATCATCCATACAGGGATGAACAGCATTAATCCAACAGAAATAAAAAATCCCCAATGGTTGTGCAGCAGTGGAATGGTTTCGAAGTTCATTCCGAAAATCCCTCCGATAACTGTAGCCGGAGCCAATAGGCAGGTTACAATGGCCATTACTTTCATCACCTCGTTAAGCTTAAGATTAACGGTGTTCAGGTAGAGATCCTGCAGGTTTACCATCATATCCCTGTAGTTCTCAGACAGATCGTAAGCCTGTATCACGTGGTCATAAACATCCTTGAAATATTTTTCGGTACGCTCCTGTATCAATTCATTTTCGCTGCGAAGGATCCCATTGATGATTTCTCTTACCGGGGCTATGTTTCGTTTCAGCACGATCATTTCTTTACGAAGGGTATTGATCTTAACAAGACTCCGCTGGCTTGCATTGCGGAGAATGTCCTCTTCCAATAACTCTATTCTTTCCCCAAGCCTTTCCATTACTATATAAAAATGATCAACGATCATATCAATAAGTGAATAGAAAAGAAAATCAGCTCCCTGCACACGTACCTTGCTGCCACTAAGTTTTATCTTATCACGTAAACTATTGAAAACATCGCGGTTTGCATCTTCCTGGAAACTGATCACGAAATTTTTTCCCAGGATAATACTGATCTGCTCCGTTTCAACAGAAGATTGTTCTTCATTGAAATACAGCATATACATCAAACAGAAAAGCAAGCCGTTTATTTCATCCATCTTCGGTCGCTGACCGATGCTGAGAATATCTTCGGAGATCAGTTGGTGTATACCGAAATGATTACATACTTTTTCAACGTCAGCTTTACGAAGACCGTCGATATTGATCCAGGTGTTAGCAGGCGTATCCAGGAACCTGAAAGTATCTTCAACCTGGCTTAAATTTAAACACTCGGTTTTCTCTTTGTCAAACTCGTAAACAATGATCTGTATATTTTCCGGTTCCCTTCTTTCCGGGGGAACAGTGGGGTTTACCTGCAATACTCTTTTTGTACGAACAAGGTCGAACGGACTGAGGAGAAGATCAAGGTATCTGAGTTTTCGCATCTTATTGTTTCTTCAGTATAAATATCCGCAATAGCCGGGGAATAAATAAAAAAAGGTATGAAAACATACCTCTTATCTTTTATAATTTACTCTATATTAAAAAGCAGCACTCTTTGGAAATCTCGGGAACGGAATCACGTCTCTGATGTTGGTCATCCCGGTAACAAATAATACCAGCCTTTCAAAACCAAGGCCGAAGCCGGCATGCGGACAAGCCCCGAATCTTCTGGTATCAAGATACCAGTCCAGTTCTTCTGCAGGTATATGCATTTCCTGCATGCGCTGCAATAATTTATCATAGCGCTCTTCACGCTGACTTCCGCCAACGATCTCGCCAATGCCGGGAGCAAGAATATCCATAGCAGCAACGGTTTTGCCGTCATCATTCTGGCGCATATAAAATGCTTTTATCTCTTTCGGGTAATTGGTTAGTATAACCGGTTTTTTAAAATGTTTTTCTACCAGGTAACGTTCGTGTTCACTCTGCAGATCAACGCCCCAATCATTTACCAGGTACTGAAATTTCTTTTTCTTGTTGTGATTGCTTTCTCTCAATATGTCGATCGCTTCGGTATAGGTCAACCTCTGGAAGTCATTGCTTACAACAAAATTCAGTTTTTCCAGCAACCCCATTTCGCTGCGCTCGTTCTGGGGTTTTGTTTTTTCTTCTTCTTCCTGCCGCTGTGCAAGAAATGTGAGATCGTCTTTATTGTTTTCCAGCGCATGGTTGATAACATACTTAATGAAAGCTTCAGCAAGGTTCATATTGTCTTCCAGGTCGTAGAAAGCCATTTCAGGTTCTATCATCCAGAACTCTGCCAGGTGACGGGTGGTATTGCTGTTCTCTGCACGGAATGTTGGTCCGAAAGTATAAATATCACTGAAAGCCATAGCCGCCAGTTCGCCTTCTAACTGCCCGCTCACGGTGAGGTTGGTGCTGCGCCCAAAGAAATCATCTTTGAAGTTGATATTACCATCTTTATCTACAGCGCTTCCATCCAATGGCAGTGTTGTTACTTTGAACATTTCACCGGCACCTTCGGCATCACTGGCAGTAATGATAGGTGTGTGCATGTATACAAAACCACGATCGTTGAAAAATTTATGGATAGCATAGGCAAGAGAATGTCTTACCCGGAACACAGCGCCAAATGTATTCGTGCGGAACCTGAGGTGAGCAATCTCACGCAAAAACTCCAGGCTATGCTTTTTGGGTTGTAGTGGAAATTTTTCAGCATCACTATCGCCCAGTATTTCTATAGAAGAAGCTTTGAGTTCAACCTTCTGGCCTTTTCCTAAAGAAGGGATCACTTCGCCGGTTGCTTTGATACAGGCGCCGGTTGTAATCCTCTTCAGGGTGGCTTCATCCAGTAAACCAAGTTCAGCCATTACCTGCAGGTTGTTGTTGGTACTTCCATCATTGAGCGCAATAAATTGGTTATTCCTGAATGTACGTACCCAACCCATTACTGTGGCTTCATAGCCTGTTTTTTCAGATGATAACAAATCCTTGATCTTGATGCGCTTGTTGAACATAGTATTTTAATTGATGGGCAAAGATATTAATTTGAACAAGAAACAGTTTGAAATGACATGCATTACCGGCTGTTTTTTGAGCCAGATTTTTTGTGTTGAGGAAACTGTTTTGGACGACGATGATCGTGTCCGCCGTGTTTGCGGACAACTGGTTTTGGTGGCGTTGCTGTTTTAACCGGAGCTACAGATAGTTCTGCATGAAAAGCATGTTCTGTTTGAACAGGAATGGTTTTGCCGATGAGTTTATGAATGTCTTTCAGGTAAGGCAGCTCTTCAGATTCACAGAATGAAAAAGCTGTACCACTCAAGCCGGCTCTTCCGGTTCTGCCGATGCGGTGTACATAGGTTTCCGGAATATTAGGCATTTCGTAATTGATCACGTGCGTGAGTTCATCCACATCAATACCACGTGCGGCAATATCTGTTGCTACCAACACCCGGGTAGTTCTGTCTTTAAAATTTCCCAGGGCTCTTTGTCTTGCATTCTGAGATTTGTTTCCGTGTATCGCTTCTGCTTTAATACCCTTTTTTACAAGGTCTTTCACTACTTTATCTGCGCCATGTTTTGTCCTGGTGAAAACGAGCACTGATTGTATAGACTTATCGAGCAAAAGATCAGCAAGTAGTAATTTTTTATTTTGCTTCTCTACAAAATAGATCCACTGCTGAATGGTATCTGCCGTAGATGAAACAGGCGTTACTTCTACTTTTTCGGGATTGGTGAGGATCGAATCGGCGAGTCCCTGAATCTCTTTTGGCATGGTGGCAGAAAAGAAAAGTGTTTGCCTTTTTGCCGGGATCTTTGAGATGATCTTTTTTACGTCATGCACAAAACCCATGTCGAGCATACGGTCGGCTTCATCCAGCACAAAAATCTCGAGGTCTTTAAAACTGATATAACCTTGTGCATGAAGATCAAGCAGGCGACCCGGAGTCGCGATCAATATATCTGTTCCTCTTTGCAAAGCCTGTGTTTGAGGAACCTGGCTAACGCCACCAAAAATAACCTGGCTTCTCAGGCGCAGGTTGGCCCCATAGGCTTCAAAACTTTCCTGTATCTGTATTGCAAGTTCACGGGTTGGCGTAAGAATCAGTGTTCTGATCGGGCGCTGCCCGGGAACAGCTGCATGAGGTTTCGACAACAGTTGTAAGATGGGAATGGCAAAAGCAGCAGTTTTACCCGTGCCGGTCTGGGCACAACCCAGTAGGTCTCTACCCTCCAGTACCGGAGGTATTGCTGCCTGTTGAATCGGTGTTGGGGTACTATAACCCTCTTTTTCGAGCGCCTGTAAAATGGGCTCAATGATCTTTAAATCTTTGAATTTCAAAATATAAAATGAATTGATGTGAGTGCGGAAATGAAGCCCGGCTTCATCATTAAAAAACGAGTGATCAGAGATAAAACATTACCAGTGTAAGACCCGGCTTAGAATGCCGCAGCATTAATGAATGCCGCAAAGGTAAGGCTAATCATCAGAAAGCAGGCATAAATATGGTTAACTGTTTGTTTGAAGTGGCTGAAGTCAGCGTTTTTATTTACGTAACTTAGTCATTACGAACAGTTATGGCCATTCAGAAAATAAATGTAGCAGAATTATTGCGTCTCTCGGCTGAATACCCTGTACTAGATGTGCGAAGCCCCGGAGAATATACACATGCGCATATACCGGGCGCCCATGGTTTTCATTTGTTCAGCGATGAAGAACGCAAGGTGATCGGGACAACTTACAAACAGCAAAGCCGGGAAAAAGCCATTAAAACAGGACTTGATTATTTTGGCATGAAGATGCGCCCGATGTTAGAGGAAGCAGAAAAGATCCTGAAAAACCATCAACCAAAAACAGAGCCCGGCACTTTCATTGTACACTGTTGGAGGGGCGGCATGCGGAGTGCTGCAGTTGCCTGGCTGCTTAACTTTTATGGATTTCATATTTACCTGTTGGAAGGCGGTTACAAAGCTTACCGCAACTGGGTGTTGAAGCAGTTTGAAAAAGAATACAACCTGGGAATTGTAGGCGGATACACGGGCTCGGGAAAGACAGAAATTATGCATGCCCTTAGAGAAAAAGGGCAAAATATCATTGACCTCGAAGGGCTGGCCTCTCACAAAGGATCTGCATTTGGGGCTATTGGATTACCACCTCAGCCAACCCAAGAAATGTTTGAAAACCTGCTGGCACAGGCCCTGAATGAAAATGCAGGGCGTTATTTCTGGCTGGAAGATGAAAGCCAGCGTATCGGAAGCCTTAATATTCCACACCCGTTTTGGGCAACGATGCGCAGTAAGCCTGTGTTCTTTGTAGAAATTGACTTTGAAAAACGCCTTGATCATATTATAGAAGGTTATGGCAATGGCGACAGAGAGAAGCTGGTAAATGCCATTCTCAGGATACAGAAAAGGCTTGGGCCGTTGGAAACAAAAACAGCGATCGGGTTCCTTGTAGAAGAGAATGTTAGGGAGTGTTTCAGGATTTTACTCAGTTATTATGATAAAACCTACCTCAAAGCCCTGCAAAACCGGGAAAATCTGCCATCGCAACTAAATAAAATAGACTGTTCCGGCGTTGATGCTGTATCAAACTCCGAAAAGATCATCCAATGTACCGTTGTAAACACCTGATCATTGCAATAATCTCCTTTTTCCCCGCTGCTGTATCGGCGCAAACACCCGAGCCGGATATTACAGGTCTGTGGAAAGGAACGCTTTACAACGACAGTACCCAGCGATATTACCGTTACGAAATCGGCATCAGCGAAGAGAAAGGAAAGCTAAGCGGATTTTCACACACGTTTTTCCTGAAAGACGATAAAGAGTTCTATGGCGTAAAAAAAGTAAAGGTTAAACGGGCAGATGGAAAAATAATCATTGAAGATGACGGCCTCCTTGCAAACAACTATCCCGAAAGTCCGGCCAAAGGCGTACGACAATTAAACATACTCACACTCGAGATCAAAGACAGTATAATGACTTTAAGCGGCCCCTTCACTACAAACCGCACAAGAAAGTATGCTCCGCTAACAGGAACCATCAACCTGCAACGAAAAAACGATTTCTGGCAATCGGCCCTTGTACCACACCTGCAGGAACTTGGGTTTTCCAACGATCTCTCTTTTGTGAAGCAAGAGAATGAACAGAAAGAAAAAGAACGGAAGAAAGAGGAAGAAACAAAAACAACAGCTATTAATACAGTTGCAACGAAAACAGAAAACAATCCTCCGGTGGTTAAGGCAGACAAAAAGAAGGAAAAAGAAGTAAGGAAATCAGATGAAGCGAAAGAAACAACAGCCAAAGAAAATAATACTGTTACAAAAACTACACAAGCGGAGAAAGTAAAGCCAGAGCCAACCAAACCAATAGAACCAGCAGCAGAAGTGGCTACCCGGAAAAACGTGGTTCAGCAAACGGTTTACTTTAATTCCGACAGCCTGCAGATCTCCCTCTATGATAATGGTGAAGTGGATGGCGATACAGTTAGCGTGCTCATGAATGGCAAAGTTATTCTTGCCAAACAGGGATTGAGTACAAATGCAGTTCAGAAAACAATCTATGCCGGCCAGGATGATATAGAACTCATCATGTATGCTGAAAATCTCGGCACCATTGCACCCAATACCGGCCTGCTCGTAGTGCACGACGGAAAAAGTATTTACGAGATCAGGTTCAGTGGCGACCTTCATCAAAATGCTTCCATAATTTTGCGTAGAAGAAAAAACTGATACGCATGCCAGGAACAAACCCGGAATCAAACAACGAACCGGTAAAACTCACACAATATTCCAAAGGCGCTGGATGTGGTTGCAAGATCGCACCCAATGTTCTCCAGGAAATTCTGCAAACAGAAACGCCGGACACTTTTTCGCAAAACTTACTGGTAGGGAACAGCAGCAACGATGATGCCGCTGTGTATGACCTCGGCAATGGAACAGCCCTCGTTTCCACAACAGATTTTTTTATGCCGATCGTGGACGATGCATTTGATTTTGGAAGGATAGCGGCTGCCAATGCCATCAGCGATGTATATGCCATGGGAGGAAAACCCTTGATGGCCATAGCGATACTTGGCTGGCCTGTTGAAAAACTTCCTGCATCCCTTGCATCAAAAGTACTCGAAGGTGCAAGGGCTGTTTGTGCAGAAGCCGGCATTCCGTTGGCAGGCGGACATAGTGTTGATAGTGCGGAGCCGATATTCGGGCTTTCAGTAAACGGAATTGTATCCATACAAAACCTGAAACAAAACAATACCGCACAGGAAGGAAACCTGTTGTTTATTACAAAACCCCTCGGCGTGGGTATTTTATCAACAGCACAGAAAAGGGGATTGATCAAACCCGAGCATGAATCCGTGATGATAAGGCAGATGACAGCATTGAATAAGCTCGGAGAAAAACTTGGCGCATGCTCATCGGTTACTGCTATGACGGATGTAACCGGCTTTGGTTTGTTAGGCCACCTTGTTGAAATGGCAGAAGGAGCCGGACTTTCAGTAGAAATAGACTATGGAAAAATACCTGTTGCAGAAGGAGCCAAAGAATACCTGGCCCAACGCATTATTCCGGATGCTACGTACAGGAACTGGAACAGCTACAGCAGTAAAACAGGATTTGATAAAGGGGTGAATGTGATGGAAGCATTTAACCTGTTGCCCGATCCGCAAACAAATGGAGGACTATTATTTGCAATAAAAGCAGAAGCCATGGAAGAAATAGTTGCATTGTTGAAAGCGAAAGGGCTGGAGGATTTTATTCAGCCTGTCGGCAAGTTTGTGAAAAAGGAAGATAAAACGATCAAGGTAAAAATATAAACATGCAGTTTACCCTTTCGGATGGTATTGGAACAGTTGGAGTGACTTTGTTGCTGATAGCATTTTTATTGAACCTCCTGAATAAACTTTCACAAAAAAGCCTCACGTATATACTGTTGAATTTTACAGGAGCTGCGATGGCTTGCCTCGCTTCGGTGCTTATTAATTATATACCCTTTGTTATATTAGAAGGCACCTGGACAGTAGTATCACTTTTTGCATTGATAAATTATTCCAGGAAGAATCAAATAAGCTGATCGATCTTTTCTGCCAGTTTTCGGTCTTTGTCGGTAACAACATCGCCGGCATCATGCGTACTTAGCCAGATCTCAACCTGGTTGTATACGTTGGTCCACAAAGGATGATGGTTCGTTTTCTCAGCGATCATGGCAACCCTTGTCATAAATGCAAAGGCTTCAGAAAAATCGCGGAAGACCAATTTTCTGTATAGTTTATTGTTCTCTTCTTTCCACATGTTGCTTTGGATTTATAAAGAAATTCAGGGAATATATTTTTTAAAAGCTCACATCTTCACATTGCCACATCCTTAAAATATACAAACCACATAGGTACATAGTTCACTTAGAGAATTCAGCCAATCCCCACTTTTAAAATTACAATATCAAATGCTGCTTATTCCTGATCTTCTCGTGAGTCATTTCATTAACGAGTTGCACGCCGGGTAGTGAGCGGAGTGATTGAATAAGTGTACTGAGATCAGCATCATCAATTTCTTCACCCTTTACCAGCCATAAAAAATCAAGATGCTTGAATTCGGGCAACAGAAATTCTCCGTCGTGCTGGTTGTTGTACAGGTAATGCACCATGCAGGTTCCCGGAACTTCATAATCATAAATAGAAAAAAAATAATTGCGGTCTTTTTTCTTTAACTGGATCTCAAGGCTGTTGTTGATCCTGAAAGAAGCGCCAAGCGCCTGGTTCACCTGCCAGGTAAACTGGTAGTCTTTCAATGGTGCAACAATGCCGAGTATCCTGGTACACTCAAAAAATTCTTCAACCAGCGTTTCATTATCGATTTTGAGTTTCATGGCCACCTGCAGTTAAAAAGTTACATCCAGTATTATTTCTTTTCCGTCACGCATCAATTTTAATTTCGTACTGTCGCCTTTGTTGAATTTATTCAGTGCATTCATATACGACTGAACATCGGTGAATTTGTGTTCGCCCAATTGAGTCAATACATCACCTGTTTTAACGCCGGCCTTTTCAGCAGCTTTTCCCGCACTAACGCCATCTACGTGCACACCGGTTCCATTGTATGTGTAATCCGGCATGACACCTAGGCTTACTTTAAAAGTACTCTTGCCTGTAGAAGTTTCTCTTGTTTTGGTAAATGCCAGTTTCTCTTTTCCGTCGGCATTTTTAATGATATCATAGATGTAGCGAATTACCCTGATCTCTCCAGTATAATTTATTTTATCGGCATCATCACTTGGTTTGTGATAATCGAAATGTGTACCGGTGAAAAAGAAAAGAACGGGAATATCTTTTTTATAAAAAGAAGTGTGATCACTAGGGCCGGAACCGCTGCTGTCGACCTTGATCCGGAAATATTTATTGCTGGTATCTATCAAATGACTCCAGTAAGGAGAGGTTCCATAACCGCCAATGGTGAGCCCGTGCGTACTGTCGTTCAATCTTCCTACCATATCCATATTGATCATGTAATTAACAGAACCCATGCTGATGGTTGGATGATCTGTAAAATACTTGGAACCAAACAGGCCGAGTTCTTCGCCAGAAAAAGCAATGAACAGATAATTGTTGCTTTTAAGATCCGACGACTGAAGCAACTTACTCAATTCGATAAGTGCAGCAGTGCCGCTTGCATTATCATCAGCGCCGTTGTGAATCATGGGTGTACTGCCGTTGTAAAGCGAATTATGATCTTCGCCATACCCCAGGTGATCGTAGTGTGCGCCAATGATTATGGTATTGGAGGCGTTGTTATTGAGAAAAGCAACAACGTTATGCCCGATTCTTGTTTTTGTATTTATTGAAACAGCGAGTTTCAGCTTCAGCATATTCACTTCATCAGCCAGGTATTTTTTGCGTGCTGGCTGGGTAATATAGATCACAGGTATGGAAGCTGTTTCTGTTTTGTCTTTGGCTTCAAACTTCAGGTTGTCGGGTAAAGAAGAACTGTTGTACAAAACCAATGCAGCAGCTCCTTTTTTAGCCTGTTCTGCTACCATTTTCAGAATTCCATCCTGAAGATCATAATGCGGGTTGCCGGCATTTTTGCTGAGCAATTCATTGAGATCATAGAACCAGATCTCTCCTTTTTCT
>JAFDXA010000076.1 GCA_018268185.1 Bacteroidota bacterium | reverse complement strand
TACAGGCATCCCATGCCGTAATCCATCATGGCGAGGCTGATCGCGCATTTTATCGGCCATCAACCGACAGTATCCACTTACCCCATAAGCACCAGTTTCCAACCCCCGATCGCTACTACGCAACCGCACTGCATGAACTGGGGCACTGGACCGGTCATGAATTGCGCTTAAATCGTGATCTCGCGCATCCATTCGGCAGCCACGGTTATGCCAAAGAAGAACTACGTGCCGAGATTGCCAGCATGTTGCTCAGCGGTGAACTGGGGATAGGTCATGATCCGGGGCAGCATGTGGCTTATGTGAGTTCATGGATCAAAGCGCTGCAGGAAGATCCCACAGAGATATTCCGTGCCGCCGCTGATGCTGAAAAGATCCAGGATTTTGTACTGGCATTGTCACAACAACAGGAAATTGCACAGGAAGTTGATGCAGAGGAGGCAATCAGAATGGATCAAATCAAGCAAAACACCGCAGCTTATTTACACAATCTCTCGCCCGATCTGGCAACTATCGTTACCAGCAATATCCAACGGTTTAATGATCTGACACAAGCCATGGCAAAAAAAGATCAGGATGCCATCATTTTGGTTGCTGATGCACTCAAGTTTTCGAGGGGCGGCGGCATTGATAATCTGGAGTTTGAAGAAGTGTCAGAAGAAAAACTGGGCTTTGGAATTCCGGCTGACTGGAATGGACAATTGCAGATTCAGGGCAACGTGATTCAAACCGATGAAAATGGTATTGAGTCTATAGTATCCGCTGATTCAATAAACATGGAGCCACAATTTTGGGGCGTGACTATGCAGCGTGATGATCAGACCTTTCAATGGGTTAGAGACTGTGAGTCCAAACAGGAAGCGCAAGATTTAACCAATCTGCTCGCACTCATTGATGTTGCTGCCGAAAAGAATGAACATGAAAAGGCCGCTAAGCTTGTCAACATCCATGAAAATCGCATTCGAAATGATCCAATTAGCACTGGAGTATCGATATCAGGAGCCAAGACCGAACAAAACGATGGCAATGCTCGTCAATATTTGATTGTTCCTTATCGTGATAAGGATTTAGCAAAAGCCGCTGGGGCTCGTTGGGACAAAAAAGCCCGTGCCTGGTATGTAGGGCCAGAAGCAGATATTCAAACATTGCAACGCTGGCTGCCGGAGAATGTTTCCAGACAGCAGGAACCGGCTATCGATCCTCACGTGGAATTTGCTGAATTGCTGCGCGCTCAAGGTTGCCGAGTTGATGGCAATCATCCGGTGATGGATGGCAGCAAACACAGAATTAAAGTTGAGGGTGATAAGTCGGGTGAGAAATCAGGTTTTTATGTGGCGCATCTGGATGGTCATCCTGCCGGATATTTCAAGAACAATCGAACCGGTATTGAAATTCGCTGGAAGGCTAAGGGGTATTCGTTAACGGATGAGCAGAAAGCCGAGCTGATCGCCCAAGCTGCTATCAAGCAGCAGAACAGAAAAGCCGAACAACATGCACAGCAAATTAAAGTTGCTGATGCAATTCAGCAATTGCTGACTATCGCACCTGCTGCCGATTCCGAACATCCTTATCTGAAAGAGAAGCATGCCCGGCCAGGCGATTTAAGAATCGTGCCGCAGAATGTGCATGATTTGCCAACCGATTCAATCATCAAAATTGGTCAGAACTGGCAGGAAGTCAGGCTACTACGTGAGGAAAATCCAGACAGTATTGTACTGACTGCCGGTGATTTATTGCTGGCTGTACAAGATATTCATGGTCAGATCTGGAGTGCGCAAACGATACAACCCAGTGGTGCAAAGCTTTTTGCAGCGGGTAGCAAGAAAGAGAATAACTTTCATGTGGCGGGTAATGCAGGTCAGGGATTGGATGCAGCAATTAACAAATTACCTGCCATTGTAATTGCTGAAGGTTATGCCACCGCAGATACATTATCTCAGGGGCTGAATTATCCTGTCATAGCTGCATTTGATTCAGGTAACTTGCCCAAAGTTGCGCAGGATTTACATCATAAATACCCGCACAAGCCAATCGTTATCGCAGGCGACGATGATTATCATCTGGAATCCACCCTTGGCAAAAATCCCGGCAAGGAAAAAGCGTTGGAAGCAGCGACATTGGTAAATGGGGCTGTGGTATTTCCGATTTTTGCGCCGGGTGAACGGAACTCAAGGAAATTAAATGATTTTAATGATCTCGCCAATAAAAGCGCGTTGGGTATTGAGGCAGTCAAACGACAAGTTGGATCGGTTGTTGAAAAAATATCTCAGCAGGCTAAGCAGGACAGCTTATTGAAGTTACAAGTCCCTATTGAACCTAAGCAGCAGGAAATCAAGCAAAAACGTGCATTGACCAGGTAATCTTTTAAGGAGACCATAAGATGCGCGATAATATGCTGAAGATTCCAGGAAACCCATTCGATTCTGATGAAGGTGATCTTTATGAAAAAATTGAGACTCGTCCCGGTACTACAGACAAGCAAAAGAAAGCAGGAAGAGGTGCCTATACAGAACTGCTTGAAGCTCATGCTCGATGGGCAGGTGGCACCTTATTGGGTTGTGATTTCCCAAAAGACTTCAAAGAAAAAGGAGGAACCACTTTCCTGAATCAGCGCATCAAGTCAGGCCATGATCTGGCAATAATGACGCAAATATTACGCGATCCGCGTTATGAGACACTGAGAATCTTCTATACCCGTATGAATCGCATCATTCATCATACGGCTGTGAGTTCCAGATTGCCGGGTGCAGTCTATTTGGAAAAGATTGGGCATGCCAAACATGATCTGGGTGTTTTAGTAGGAAAGACTAGACGACATGTTAAAGCAGATGGTTACTGGTTATTGCATAATCATCCATCGGGTAGTGCTACGCCATCGAGTCAGGATGTCAGACTCACAGAGATACTGGCATCAACTGTTCCGAGTTTCAAAGGCCATGTGGTAATCAATACCAGTCAATACAGTGTCATTGATAAAGACGGTCATGTCGATTTTGTGGCTTGGATGGGTGATCAGGCAGGAGGTTATCAGAATAATCATTATAAAAGTCATGAGCTGCTTTTGGAGAAAATAGCCTCACCGGAGGATCTGGCAAAGATAGGTCATGCTTTAAAAAAGCGAGATCATTTTTTTAACTTCATAGGGCTTAGTGCAACAGGTTTTGTATTGTCGTTAAGTGAGTTACCCCTGTCTGTATTGGAGCGTCCTCAAAATCTGCTTCTGGCACGACTACAAAATTTTGCACGCAATTCTGGCGTCAATACGGTATTTGCCATCACGAACACCAATGATTACAGACACCCGGTATTATCCAAAGCCTGTGAAGCTGGCATCTTAAAAGATGTGCTAACCGTAGAGGGCTCTGATTATCGTTCATTGCGGGAAGAAGGATTATTTGCGTCAATGCCCGGTGAAATAAGCGCCATTCTTAGAAAGCCCAGATCCTTTGTGAAGGAAGATGGCGGATTAACCAAGTTAAGGGGCAAAGGACGCAATAGGTAGCGGACTGGATGACTATTTGTGGCGGTATTGAATTCAATTAGAAAAGCTTTAGTTGTGTTTGCTGTGCAAAAACTGAAAGTGATATTTCTAGATCCCCTTTTTTTCTAATTGTGGTGATTTCCGCACTTATGGTTTTATCTCCAATAAAAAATTGCGGTGTTTCGCTCTTCCATGAGTCAAGTACAATTGGTGCTGTAACTTTTAATAAAATTTCCTTAGTTGCCGCATGTTCTCTTTTATCAGTCCATTTATTTATTCTAGTTTCGGAACGACGATAAGGTGCATAATTAGAGACACTCTGAAATTCGTTTAGAGGCAGTGAATTTTGAGAAGAATCTAAATTGTATTTTGTAGAAGGCAATGGATTTGTGGTTTTTACGAGAACAACACCATCCTTAAATCCACCAACTTTATTTAGTTTTCTTTCCTTTGCTTTTGTGACTTCGGACATGTCTGCTTTTAAACTATTTAATATCCCATCTATAACTTCTTGGACATCTGATAATTCTTCGATTATTGAGTCATGATCTTTCGCATCTAAAACTTCAAGAGATTCTTCTACCAGTTTTTCACATAAAGCTCTTAATAGGTCATCACCTATTAAACGTTCAGCTTTTACAAGTTCTCCACCCGATTCAATTTTTTGAGGGATCTTGTCTCTAACTAACTTATTAAATACCTGCTGCTCATTATCACCTTTAAATGTAGTACCTGCTTCTACATTTGCGCCCGTTTGAAGAAGTTGATAATAAGCATGAGAAAGAGTAGCCCCTTCTAGAAAAATAACAGCATCAATTTTTTTAACTAGCCCACCAATTTTTTGTAATGCATTTCTATCACGTAACAATATTTCATCTTGAGGTTTTACAAGCACTCTTCTAATACTCTTGTCATTCGAATCTACAAGTGCTTCTAGTTTTGCAATATCTTCAAAATTTTTAATTTCAAATATTTTATCAAAATGCGTTTTATTTCTATGACCATGACTTCTTTGTATTTTTTTTAAGTCATATTCTTCATGATACCAAGGTAAAACCGAAGCTGTAGAAAATTCCTTTGGGACACCAACAAACCACATGATGCTTAGTGGCTTATCTTCTTGAGTCGATATCAGTCTAGAATCACAAGCTATTTTTCGGATCCATTTTTTATATCTAATGCTGCTTTTCCAATCATACGGTTTGGAAATTGCTTGATTTATCCATGTACCATTTTCATTTGGGGCAACACAATTACGTTTAAAGTTCTTCTTCTCTGTGAGAACGTAATTGTCGATTGATGTACTAGCCTTATCGATATCTGAATATAGTGTGTCAACAATATAATTATCATGTGAGTTGTAATACAATCCTTCGGGAATACCCCATAAAGCTTCAATTTGGACTTTCCTTTCCCCTGGTGCAGAGAAAGCAAAAGCTGATGCTTCAGCAGGAATAAAGTTATGAAAAATGAAAGCTAATTCTATAGGCCCTGAAACTTGACTCAAAAGAATTTTAGATTTACTTATTAACCATTCTTTTGCATCTTCAATATTTCTGACTTCATGTGTGCGAGGAAGAAGCTGTTTATTTGATAGTTCATCACTAACAATATCGGTTCTTATAACCAATGAGGATCTTACCAATTCACCAATATCGTGTAATAACTCTTCTTGGAAATTTCCATTAGAAATTTCTTTTATTACTCCCTGATTATCTAGAACATATAAACTGGTTATCGGAAGATCAAGTTCCATATAAGTAAAAACATTGTTAATCTTATGATACTTCCTACCATGTTCTTTCGATATTTTAGAAAGTATTTTGGGCACGAAGGAAAAATGTGATTGATTATTTTTTTTACAGTGTTTTACAGGATCAAAATTTCCTAATAAACTTTCAACATCAGCCTGAACCAAATATATGATTTTGCCATCCCATACCCATTCAAAATGCAATCGACATTGATGTGCAGTTCCCCATGATGCTGCTTTCTTTAAAACATTTTGTAGAGATATTTTGATATTACAATCTAGGGGTTTTAGCGCAGACTCAAAATTATTTTCTTTACTTCGCCAATTGCGCAAATTAATTTGAAATGGCTCTTTTTCATTTTCTATTTCACCTAACCAATCTCTTGATTCTTTGGAGCATCTTCGTTCATTTGATAGATGACCTTTGGCAGAAACCAACGAGTATTTCTGAATAATAAGATTTATTTGTTCGTTTCTTAGCGTTTCATCTGAGATGATCTGTACTAGCCAACTTATTAGGTCATCAGCTAGTTTATTGGATCTTGCTATTTTTGTATGGAATTTTCCTCGATTCTGGATAGATTCGTTTATCCCGGAAGATCTCAAAGTTAGATGCGTTTCATTATCTAATCCAGTCTTTTTAAGTGCAAAAGTTAGTTCGAGAAACCATTCTGCAATTAGCAAATGAAGTTGTGAGTGATCCATCTTGCTTGCAGATGCTACAAGCTCTCCAGAGACTACAAAAAATGGGAGTGTCCATAAAGATGGAATACAAGCAAGACCGAAAGCTTTTTCACCTACTAATTCAGTTGAAACTTGATCGGGTAATAATTCAATAATTTCATCTTTATGTACCAATAGAATATTATTGATAGGAGTTAATCCATTAATAATATTTTTTGACATCACTTTTATGTACTTTATTTTTTATGATGTAAGCTTGTAGGACCAAAAAGAACCATTGCAATTTCATACATTTTTCCGATTGCTTGGTCAGCAAAATAACCAACTAAGAATCCAATGCCTATAGCCGATGCTGCTGAATGACTAAATTTAATGGTATCTGACCCAATATAACTTGCGCTAATTAATGTACCGACAGCAAAAGATATGCTTATAGACATAAAAGGTGATAACAATCTCCAAATTTGTCTGTCCAGGTGCCAATATCCACGCGCAACTACCCGGTACATGTACTTTATCGAAAAGGTTGTTCCCCCTAATAGTCCCGCAAAACAATAGTAGCTGTAAATACGAAAAATTTTTGGATCTAATATTTCTGGATTAAAAAGAAAGTTTTCGAGATATCTATTCCACGTTAAAAGTATTCCGAGAAGTGACATAAGAAGCAGAATAAATAGATAGATAGACTCGAACCTTATAATTTGCATCGCATCTTTAGGATATTTGCTTTGCCATTCATATTGTTGCCTTCCATCAGTGGGCTCAGCCGTGCTCGCATTGGGATCATGTGCTTCATGGCTATTGTTACTCATCGGATTTATTCCAGAAACTAGCTTAGGCCTTGCAGCTCTAGTGCTGTTCGTTGGGTTTTTTCAAGGAGGGGAAAATTCTTGTAGTCGCTAATAAGCTCATTTCCTGTTTTCCTTGCCAATATTTTTCTAAAGAATTGAGAAACTGGTCTATCAACTATGTGCAAATACCCATTAATTTTGCTAAGAGTTGGTGGTGTTTCACTATAAAAAAGGTAGTCTCGGCCACATGATTTATTGGTAATTTCACTTGCGATACATTTTTGCCACGGTAACCTAGTCTCTTTTAAATCTTCTAATAGAGATTCAACAAATGGGACGAAATGAAAATGAGCATGATCAACGCCGCATCCTGTTGGAGAGCCGCTATATGATGCACCATGCTCAAACATTACTGGCCGACCAAATTTTTCTTCAATATATTTATAAATTTTTAGTGCTAATCTTACAAATTCATCATCTTCGTACAGTTCTGACATGTCATATATATGTTTTCTTGGAACAATCATTACCCATCCATCTATAAAAGCCCCAATTGAAGGAATTACCATGTAATTGGGCGTTTCATGAATTGGTTTATCGACAATTCCGTTTATATGTCTGCTTTTTACGATTGAGCACAACCTGCATAAATCAGTTGTTGTACTTTTCATTTTTGAACTCACTAATAAAAAATGGTCAGTTAAGCTTAATAATTTACACTGGAATGAAATTATTTGTTTGATTCATAAATTTTGATGACTTAGCATCAAAATCTCTTATTGAAATTCCACTGTGATAATAGTTCGTATCAAACTTTGGCAAAGTTTTCAGGTTAGTTAATAGTAGCTCTCTTCCAATAAATGAATTCCCACCAATTGGATGGGTTGAGTATGTACTATCAATTATGCAGCCGTTAACTTGTTTTCCAGACAGATACATATCACGAATAATTTTTGAATCATCATACGATAAAACCCAAGGAATATCGCAAAAATTATGTAAATATTCATATAATGCAGCGTGTTCATTTTCATCAAATACATATCTATAAAGTCTATCCGCCTTGTTGTAGTAGGGGGGGTCAAAATAAAGAAAACATGAGGAAGTAATGCTTTGACAGATAAAATTCCTCCAAGGTTTATTTTCAATAAAATTTACCCTATCTGCATAACTAGACAATTTTTCTATCCGTGCAGCCAATTTTTCTCGATTGAATCTACATCCAATTGTCCAGCGATCCTGTTTTCTTCCTCCAATAGGACCTGCATGCTTATGTAATAAACCAGAAAAAGAGGTTCTGTTGAGATAGAGGCATTGGAATGCCTGTTCTCTAAGTGTTTGAGGAGTTTTTGATTTTTGATAATCCCAGTATTCAAGTGTCAAAGGAGCGGTCATTACTTGCTCGCAAAGCCATTTGCTATCGGAGGTAGAAAAAACAGCTTTCCATAGAGATGCGATCATTGGATCTAAGTCATTTAGACTAATTGTTTCAACTGCATCAGCTTCCAGTAGGTTTAGAGAAATTGAAGCTCCACCACAGAATGGTTCAATAAATGTTTTCGGTTGCAGTTTGTTCAGCTTAAAAATAGACACGAGTATTTTAGCATGTCGGCCTTTTCCACCCGGGTATCTCAATAAACTGCCAGAAAGGGATCTAATTTTGAGAGGTTCTGATGCCACGCTATTTCACCAATTTTCTATGCATTGAACAGTAACTATATAAAGTATCCAGTTTTTTTAACACAACCCATGCACGACTAGTGTTCAGAAAAGATCGCTCTGATTATGAATACATCAAGTCGAGCGCATCTGCATCCAACGACAAAGATGGTTTGTACCACAATAAATGCATGCGTTCACTATTCACTTGACCATAATCGCACCAGTTTATAGATGTTGAGCTTTTATTTAGCAATCGCACTGAAAACAAAAGCACTACAGTTGCACAACACACTTTCTATTACTAGAGCAGATTATGCCGCACAAGATCAAGTATCCGTGCCCCATATAGCTTCTTGCTTTAACGATACAACAATCCAGAGCCACGCAATATTTTAATAAAATTCTATAAGAATCTTGTTTTAATCGGTTCTACACCAATTGCAAGAACAGTAGCACTAAATACCAGCTCATCGCATATTTAAAATAATAGGGGCTGTAGTAGATCAGGTTAAATCTGGGTCCAAAGTTTGTGTATTTATAGTTGCTGTTTAGGTGTTCCATAATTAAATCTAAATTCACATTCTTTGAGAAACAGAGGAAATGATCCTTTAGGAATACCATTGTATTTTCTTAAGACGCATTTTGCCTGATTCCAAAAGTTTTCAATGCCGTTGATGTGATTCTTACCTTGAGCAAATAGCGTGGAATGATTGATCCGTTCATGGTAAAAATGATTCACGTCGAGAGCATTATAACTGCGGTAACAGTCTGTATAAACTATGCTGTCAGGTGCTATTTTTCTAGTAATGGGCGGCTCAACGTTTCTGTCTTGGTATCTCCAACAACCTTCGTATAGACCTTATCACCGCGTTTCAATATGCCAAACACAGCAACCTTATGGAGATTATCTCGTAACGGAAGCCATCGGATGAAGTCGAAAGTAACAAGCGGGCGTTAATGATAAATGTTCCATCGATTGCCTTGGCATCGGTCGCGTTATCGTATGTAACGGGTTCAATGCGCAGTTCGTCAATGGAGATCGTCATGATTATTCGCTTCCGTTGACAGGGCTTGCAGTGCTAGTTCAGCAATGGAAAAATCCGAATCTGCGTTTTGGCGATCATCATCTTCCAAAAACCATGAAGCCGATAAGCCAGCATATGCCAATGTCCACTGCAATAAGCGCCGTCGTTCCAAATTAGCAGCTTGCGCAATCACGTAAGATTGGCGAATAAATCTGATGGGATCAGTGACCGATGGTAATTCCGGATTGCACAGAAGATTCGCATAATCATAGCCGCGCTCACCGATTATGCGCTTCGGGTCGATGGCAAGCCAACCGCGCGAACCAAAATCTAATACGTTTTCATGATGTATGTCACCATGCAGCACTACAATGTCGTGCGGTGAGGCCAACAACTCGCGGGCGGCAGCTAAACTTTCAAGAAGCACGCCCCCTTCGCGCTGTGCAGCCGACTCTAACGCCTCAAACCAAATATTTAATGGGATAAGCTCTGGCGGCGGCATAGATCGGGGTTGGTGTAGTTTGGCGATTACATTGCAAGCAATGCGGCTAGCCTCATCATCTTGACCATTGCATGCCATCTGCATGAGAGAATTAGCTCCTTGAGCCCGTTCCATCAGTAGTGCATCACCTTCGTAAGCATACACTCGCGCTGCGCCATCGCCATTCCACCATTGCATGACTAAACCGCCAAATTTTTCTTCGGTATCCATGACAATTTTCAGCATGGCAGGATTGCCATTTATGTGCCCATCCATACGCACTGGCAATAAATAGCTGCCGCGCGTGACAATGGGGTCGCCATCGGGAAGGAGATTCCATCGTCTTAAATAAGGTTCAAACATAAAATCATTTCAGCAGAGCTTATTATTTTTCTGAGCGTATGACACTTCTACCTTTTCGCATGGCGTGATTGGGTGCTTGTTAGTGCAAATAATCAACTTGTTTCAGATTTTCAGAAATAAACAACCTCCCTGGCAAGACCACGGGGTATTAGAAAAGCGCAAGCTGACGCAGTTCTTCTTTTGGCATACCTTGGTTCTTTACATACCGCTCAACTACATTCCAATCCGCTCTTCCCCCTACAGTTGCGATAATAGCCATCCGTCCAAAACTCTCCATTCCACAGGTCTTCCGGCCTCTTCTTAAACAATTCTCGCGCTGTAATGCTCTTGAACACCCTTACAATCTGACCCGGTGCAATCTTCGGATGCGCTGTACAAAGTATATGACATGGTCTTTGCGCAACCTATCTGCTCAAACTCAATGTCGTAGCGCTCTTCTATCTCTTTCGTAGTCATCATAATGATTCTTACAACCGCTTCGTCTAACAGCCCTCGTCTGTATTTCACAGGAAATGCAATGTGATAATGTATCTACCACGCATAGTGGCTCGCCTTTTCTACGACATCTCGCATCCCAACATTCTAAAACCTAATTAGATCCCCGTGGCAAAACCACAGGGAATCACAAGATGAAAAAATGAAAATTCTCGTTATTATATCAATGATTATTTGTAGCTTAATTGGCTGCGTGACATATGACACTTCTAATCAGTTAGAACAAAATGATAAATGTGCCTTAGCGGGAAGAGCATTCATGCACTCTTGCATGAGTAGGAGATAACTTTAATAAATTTCAGATAAATTAAAAACATGAGATATTGAACAGATTAATAGGTTATTCTGGAATCACTAGCAACAAAATAGAAGCTTGTCAGGCTGCTAACCCTCTCCCCTCCTAGATGTATATAAAATCTGAAGATTAAAGCAACCAATAGCGGTTTTATATTATTTGGCCCAAATGCTCTGATAAATGACCCTAGGGCCACTAATAATTTTTTATTAGCCTCCTCATAATGTCTTCTACACAAACCATTAGAGGAGCACCACAAAATGCAATTTACTCAAATCAGAAATGCCACACTTAAAATTAATTATGGTGGTAAGAAAATATTAATTGATCCTTGGTTAGCGGAAAAAGGAGCCTTGCCGGGGTTTGGCGGGACGATCAATGAACATATTCGCAACCCAACGTCAGAATTACCTATGCCAATCAATGAAATAATTGATGTGGATGCGGTTATCTTAACGCATGATCATCCAGATCATTGGGATGATGCGGCTAAAAAGGCAATTCCTAAAGACATGTTGATTTTTACCCAACATGAAAAAGATGCAAAAGCCGTAAAATCTGCCGGATTTAACAATGTTCAGATACTAAATGAAGTCAATGATTATGAGGGTATTACGCTGATTAAAACATTGGGACAACATGGAAGGCCGAAGGTAGTAGAGGATATGAAAGAATTGCTGGGAGAAGTGAGCGGTATCATTCTCAAACATCCCGACGAAAAAACATTTTATATCGCTGGAGATACGGTCTGGTGTGAAGAAGTCGAGAATACCTTGAGCAAATATCATCCTGATGTGGTTGTATTAAATAGTTGTGATGCACAAGTTATTGGTAATGAATCTATTATTATGGGCAAGGAAGATATTTATGAGGTCTACAAAGCCGCTCCTGAAGCAACTATTATTGCAAGCCACATGGAAGCAGTGAATCATGCCACTTTAACCAGAAAAGAGCTGGGTGAATTTCTCAGAGCAAAGGAAATGACGCAACGAGTATTAGTACCCCATGATGGTGAATCATATACGTTCTGAGGTCAAAATAATGCATCTACCTTACTGATGCATTATTTTCTTCATATATTGTCTGATTATTTACAAGCTTTCATCATAAATACTATTTGAACGGTAAAAAAGTTTACCCTGCGAGGTTTTAATATGACAGTCCCATTAGTTGCGGTTGTTGCTTTTAATCATTTCAGCCCTTTTCACTTATCGGTACCATGTATTATTTTTGGTGATCTCCTGCACGATCAAAAATTATTTGAACTGAAGATCTATGCAGAGGAATCGGGCCAGATACGTTCAAATGAGGGGCTGAGTGTTCAATCGTCACTTAGTGTGGAGGAATTGGCGAAAGCAGACATTATTATTGTTCCTTCTTGGCGAGATCCTGCTGAAAAGCCAAACCAGGTAATGCTGGATGCAATGGTTGAGGCACATGCTCGAGGTAATCAAGTTGTAGGGCTGTGTTTGGGCACTTATGTGCTTGCGTATGCAGGTTTACTGAAAAACCATAAGGCGGCTACGCATTGGGAGTTTGAGCAGGATTTCATAAATCGTTTTCCTGATGTAGAACTCGACTGTAATGCGCTATATGTTGATGATGATCGTTTGATTACTTCGGCAGGGACAGCAGCCGGTCTCGACTGTTGTTTATATCTAGTTCGCCAGCGTTACGGCAGTGCAATTGCTAATAAATTGGCTAGACGTATGGTGATTCCTCCATATAGAGAAGGTGGTCAGGCACAATTTATTGAACGTCCTGTGCCTGTTTCAACACAGGATGCCAGAATCAACAAGCTTCTAGATTATTTAAGAAATAATTTAAATAAAATACATGGGTTGGATGAACTTGCTCAATATTGCATGATGAGCCGACGTACCTTCACCCGACAATTTTACAAAGCAACTGGAATGACAGTTGGAGATTGGCTATTAATAGAGCGCCTTCAGCGAAGTCAGGAATTATTAGAATCTACCTCTTTAGCAATAGATACTATTGCAGAGCAAGTAGGATTTCATTCTACTGTTTCCCTGCGTCAACATTTCAAACATAGATTTAATGTAACTCCAAGTGAATGGCGAAAAACTTTTCAAGGTAAATATCCACGCTTAGCATCCGCCGAGATAGCCTAAGAATCTTTGTTATTTTTTTATTAATTTTTACTGCGGAGAACTATACATGGCAGAGTATGTAGATGAAGTCGTTATTCCTTATGATCGTGATTTGGGGCCGGTACTTTTCGATTATTATGGTGTAGACACTGCGCGACGTATTTCAGAGCAATCACCACGCGACGTGCTTGAAATTGCAGCTGGCACAGGTATTGTCACCCGTCATTTACGTGACATGTTACCTAAAGAGACTCACTTGACTGCGGTGGACATTAGCGATTCCATGATGGAACTAGCCCGCACAAAATTTCTTTCCAATGAACAGATCATCTTCCAAAATGCCGACGCTACCGCGTTACCATTCGAAGACGAGGCGTTCGATGCTGTAGTCTGCCAATTCGGTATTATGTTTTTCGATAAAGAACTAGCATTTCGTGAGACGTATCGAATGCTGAAGCCTGGAGGCAATTACTTGTTCCGTGTCTGGGATTCTGAAAAGTACAATCCATTCGCGAGCTTGAGCTTTGAGGTATTCAAACAATTTTTTCCTTCAGATCCTCCCCACTTTTTATTTGAACCAGTTTCGTGTCACCAAATCGATCCCATCAAAGAAAAACTGATAAATGTTGGTTTTGATAATATAGAAATCTCAGTTCAGCGCCATTCATACGACATTTTAGATGTGACTGCTTTTGCACGTGCATTAGTGTTTTCGCCAGTTATTTTTGAAATAAGAGATCGTGGCGGTGTTGATCCGGAGGATATAGTTAAGGTGTTAGCAGAGGCATTTAAAAAAGAATATGGTTCAAATCCAATGCGCTATCCGATGCAAGCCATATTGTTTGAAACGGAAAGACTTTAAGTATTGCGGGCAGATGTTATTTAAAATCGAAAATTAATATCTAGCATATCGAATGAATTATTTTGGGTCTTAGGAAGTTAAGCACATACTAAAGTGTGCTAACTTACTGAGATGGCTTCCCTTTATAAAGTAGCATACGAAATATCATACCCACCGGCGAACCGATCTCAAATATCTGGCATAGTCATCGCCAAATTTAGCCAATAGGGCATTTTCTTCCGAAATAATCTGAAATCGATTTAAATACACAACAAACAGCGGTAACAACAAAACAGACAAGACATTTGCTAAAAATACGCCCCATGCCGCAAGCATCAACAAAAATCCGACATACATGGGATTTCGGCTCAATCTATAGACACCGGTGGTGACTATAGAAGTGGCTAATCCAGGAGTCAATGGATTTGCTGTTGTTTTTGCTGAAATAAATTCAACGGCAGCGACAATGATCAATGCAAAACCTATTAACCATAATGCCCCTGCCACCCACTCCTTGCCCGGAATTTGAATCACCGCCCATGGATTCATCGATGAAACAAACCACATGACTACTGCAAACAAAAGAACCAACATAGCCGGCGGAATTTTAAGTTCAAGACAATACATAGCTTACTAGAATGAAGCAATATCCTTAGAAGATTCTGAATGGGAATCAAGTGATGTTTTCGCTAAAAATAACCAGCAATGATTCCGATAAGCTTGGTAAGCACAACAAGAATTGTGCATCAATTGTGAACCGCTACTATCTCTAAACTGAGTAGTCAAAGTCCCAAGTGGAGCGACACCACATGCTATAAAAATGCAACCTCCTACCGCTCCTTTATTCCAGTGCGACACAGAAAATGATAGTAGAAGAAATAGGAAAAACATAACTAACTGATAATTCCAGAATATGCCACTCCAAAGTACCCAGAAACCAACAATCGACAAGAGAAAACTTCCAGCCAAGACAAGTAAGATAACCACTATCTTTTTCCAATGATTACGATGTCCAGATTCTTTCTTCATTCTAACGAAAGAGGCACGATGATGACAGAGAAGAATGTCAATCCCGGAGATGGTATAGACTCATAGATCCTCAATATATTTACTTATATCTCACCAATATGAGCGTTACCATCATTTATTTCTGAATTTATGTTCAATACTCATCAAACTCCATGATGCTCTAGATTTCAAGCATTTTGTGCATTCAGATCTGAGAATTTGTGCTGATGTATCGAACCATCAGGGAAACCGGTTCTGCTACTATAGCAATCAAAGAACAGGCTGACACTTTTCTCCACGTTGCTTTTCGAGCCACATCCAGTTCGATGATCGGACAGGACTAAAGCGCGAGATACTCAGTGAAAGCCTATGATGGTATTTGTTTCGAGTTTAATCCAGTTTGATCTATATTTATTGTTTTGATAGTTCGTTGTTCCCTGTAACTGGTTTTGCCTTGCTACTTGTTAACAAGTTGGGTGGCGGACCTATCGGCTCAAAATCTTTCAGCAAGGGAATGTCATCCTTATAAACCCAGCGGATATCCGTGTCGAAAGTACCTTGCGGCCCCCAACTACCAGTGAATTTCTTGCCATCCGGGGTAAAAGTCCAACACATGTCCTCACCGTCAGTATTTATGGAATCACCGAGATTGATCGGCTCTTGCCATTCACCATTTGCTTTTTGATGTGAAATCCACATATCATGCCCACCACGGGAACCCAGATCAGTCCGCATACTGGTGACGACTAAACTTTTTCCATCTTTTGACAGCCCAGTCCAGTGCATGTGATCACGCTGCGGAGAGTTAATTTTCGATCCCAGGCTTACCGGTTTTTGCCATATCCCATTTTTCTTCTCAACTTTCCAGATATCACTCTCTTGTGTTACCCCTGGCTGGCTATAGTTGAAATAAATCAGGCTGTCAGAAGCAATAATCGGACAGTGTTCCTCACCGGTCGGCGTATTGATGCTGGGGAGTTCCGGAACATCATTCCAGTTCCTGGCCGATTGCCATACGCCATCTACTTTCTGAACGACGTATAAATCACCCGACAATAAATTACCGGGTTCATATCTTGTAAAATAGATGACATTTCCATCATCGGAAAAACTCGGTTCCAGTTCCCAAGCTGCCGTATTAATATTTGGCCCGACAGCAGGATCAATATCAGATCCTAAGTGAATAGGCGGTTGCCAGACACCATCTACATTGTGAGACATCCATATATCGAAGTTGTACGGGTTACCGGATGATTCTAGGCTACCTTCACGGGTCGACACAAAAATTGCAGTTTTGCCGTCTGCGCTATAGGTAATCTCGATTTCTGAACCAGGCGAATTGATCGGCTCACCCATGCTTTTTGAGATGCGTGGCAACTCCGAGGCACTCCCGTGGCCGGCTCCATGCATACCTGGCATTGCATAAGAAACACCATGCACTAACAGCAATACAAGCGATGTGCAGCCAAGTTTTGCAGTAATCAGTTTACTTTTCATCATAATTGCTCCCTCTTAAAATAATAGCCCCAAATTTAATGTGACGATCCCGAAAATCTTTCCAATCACCGCTAAGCACATAACTCTTCTTTATGTCAGTCAAAGATCAATTAGCGCTTTCTTGATTGCTTAGTTAATTTAAATTGTTGCGTTTCTGATTTGCTTAAATTGCATTCTTATATACTCCTCTATCAGTATTTGATGGAGTTTATTATGAGTAAACTGCTGGAAAATGGCAGTGACCCACGGGACATTTCTCACAACATTTGGGCCAAAAAAATATTGAATCGAACGACAACTTTCCAAACGAATTGATCAAGGTAATTGTTGTGAGGCACTGATAATTGTGACAAGGGGGTGTAATATCTTTGCGTATAAATTCAGCATAACTTGTTAGCTATACTTTTTCATATGCGCCGGTATTCAATACCAAAATCATAAAACTTACTTCCTCCAGTTTGAGAACAAATTATCATCAAAACATATTGTTATAATTAAACTATCTGACAAGTGTAAATAGCGCAACCTCCTTTTGGTTCATCAAATACAACGCAGCTTATCGTCCACCTTGCGGAAAGAGAAGGAAAAATGAGACTACTAACTAAAAAATGCATTCCAAACCACTTTGACAATCAAGCCAATTGCAACACTAATTGCTAAAATGGCAAAACTTTGCTGCAATCTATGTCCTGCAAAACGATGAGCGAATAATCTGCCAACCAATATTCCTGCGATAGTTCCACCACAAAAGGGAAAAGCAATCGACCATATCAGAGCACCAATCAGTATTGCTGAAACAACACCAGTCAGAGAAACCAATGCAATAATGGTGAGTGATGTGGCCAATATGGATTGCATGTTCAGATTAGTGACTTTCTTGAGTGTAGGAACGATTACAAATCCACCACCTACGCCTAGTAAGCCTGACAGAAAACCTGCCATCGTGCCTGACAATGTTAATGCTCTAAAGCAAGGGATGTTCCAAACCAAACGTTCGCCGATTTCATCCAGTCGGCAAGGTGGATCAGCCATTATTCTCACGTCTTTGTTATTTTCATCCAGGCTTTGGTGAAACATGCGAATAGCAACATAAATTAACACACAGGCAAACAACAAGGTCAGCGGTGCGTTTGGCAACTGTTGTGCAGCCCATATGCCTATGGGGGCAGTCAGCGCACCTGTCGCTGCGATCAGCATAGCTGCCCGGTATCTGACAATTTTTTGCCTGAATGCCAACAATGCCCCGATTGCAGCTGACAAGCCGACCGCAAGTAAACCAATGGGAGCAGCTTCTGCAACCGTAAGATGCAAGCTGAACATGAGCAGCGGCACCGCAATGATGGCACCGCCAGCCCCTGTTAGTGCAAGAACGATGCCTGTGAATGAGCCCAGTAGAATGCTGATTAAGTCTGGTTCCATTTTACTTAACTTACACCTGTTGAACGAGTGAGCCATTCGCGGCCTTTCAACATGCCGTTCCAGTATAACCAAGGAAATAATCTGGCTTTTAGAAACCACGCAAATCGCCTTGCCACGGTCGGATTAAGTGGAAAAGTGGGCAGCAATTTACCGCCAAAACCAAATTCGGCTAATATCACCTTGCCATCCCCTACCGTAAGAGGACAAGCACCATAACCATCATAAATATTAGGAAATTCTCTCCCTTCTTTGGCTGCCAGGAGATTTTCTGCCACTATGACAATTTGCTTTCTGGCTGCGGCGGCTGTTTTGGCATTAGGCGAAGAGCAGGCATCTCCTAAGGAAAAGATGTTGGAGTAACGCGGGTGCTGCAACGTTTTGGGATTGACCTCACAAAATCCGGCAGCATCGGCCAAAGAGCTTTTTGTGATGAAGTCTGGCGCAACCTGAGGCGGTACCACGTGCAGCATATCAAACGGCTTTTCCATGCGTGTAACATTTCCTTCGCTATCCTTGATGTCGAAGACGGCTATTTTGTTGGTGCCATCAACTTTTACCAGATTGGAATTAAATGCCAGTTTTGCATGATAACGTTTCACATACTCCATCAGTGGCGGGACAAAATCAGCTACACCAAACAATACTGCACCGGCCGTATTGAATTCGACTTCGATATTGTCCAGCAAATGATGGCGCAACCAATAATCAGAAGATAGATACATGGCTTTTTGAGGAGCACCGGCACATTTGATCGGCATGGAAGGCTGCGTAAACAAGGCCTTGCCGCTTTTGAGATTCTTCGTCAGTGACCAAGTATAAGGCGCCAAATCAAAATGATAGTTGGAGGTGACGCCATTTTTGCCGAGTGTTTCTTGTAAACCATCGATTTTTTCCCAAGCCAAACGTATACCTGGACAAACGATCAATTGCCTATAGCCAATTGAACGGCCATCTGCCAGATTAACTAGATTGTTGTCCGGTTCAAATCCAATCGCTGCTGTTTGTACCCATTCTGCATTCGGTGGAATGACATCTGCCATGTTCCGCACCGTTTGTGCCATGTCATAAGCGCCACCACCAACCAGTGTCCAGGCGGGCTGATAATAATGTTTATCACAGGGTTCGATGATGGCAATGCGAAGAGCAGGCCTGCGGTGCATGAGACTAGCAGTCACTCCGATTCCTGCTGCGCCACCACCTATCACAACAATGTCAAACGCATTACCCCAATTACAAGCAGCTGCCACTGAAAGTGACTTGTCTTGGGATGCGTGTGGAATGTGAATTGTTTCAAGTGCTTCACCTGTCCAACTGCAAGCGGCTCTGACAAATTCATCCTCATATTCGGGCTCTTGTTTTTGCCTGATCAGTCCATACAATGCCCTGGCCCGATTGCCAGTATTACAGAAAGCAAGAATTGGTCCGGGCAATTCAGTTAGTAGTTTGTTGAATGATTCAATCTTTTCGGTGGAGACTGGGCCAATTTCGATGGGTAAATAAATAAAATTGATTCCAAATGGGCGCGCTGCTTTTTCTAGTTCCAGGCTAGAGGGCTGGATATCGCCTTCTTCATGATCAGGACGATTGCAAATAATGGATTTATATCCCGCTGCTGCTATTTCTGCCAAATCATTTACACTAATTTGGCGAGTAACAAACAATTTCTCATCCAATTTTGTCGTAACTATGCTCATTTTTTTCTCCTTCCAAATCATCCCAAGCAAATTTAAATAACACCCATATCTATGAATGCTAATGATGGCCGCATGCGCATCCAGGTGCGTGTCCGCGATTTGTTTGATCGAGTTTTGGCTGAAGCGAGCGCATTGCCAGATCACGGCCACGTGCCATGTTGCCATGCATCGCAGGGGCAAAAAGAATCACTTTTTCTGTCATGTTTCCGCATGCCGAACAATCCGGGTTGGATGCGTTAATTGAATGACGTACTTCAAATTGGAGCTTGCACTGTGTACACAAGTAATCATAAGTTGGCATTTGGAATCCTTATTTATTACATGAATGGCATTTTTCAGAAACACTAAGATATGACCACTTGAGATGCCAAGTGGTCACGCTTTTAGGTTTTTTCTCTTAAATTTAGCTCCAACGAGGCGGTTGTTTTTCTTTAACGCCGAATTGAGCAGAAGTGACATCGGTCCTGGCCCGTTTTTCAGTGTCTCGTGTCGGTGCTCTCAGTCGGCGCGTTTCAACTTCCCAGATCCAGCCGCTGATGACTACATCCTTGGGAATGAGAGGGTGATTTTTAAATGCTTCGATGGTCTTCATGCAGGTTACATCTACGTCATCCATCATTCCGATCCACTTGGCAAATGCACCTTTCTCTAACTTCTGCTCTGGCAGAGTTGGATCCAACGCGATATTATCCGGATCAATTCCCTTGTCACGAAAAGCCTTTTCCAGATCAGTCGCATTTGCAGACAGCATGCCGCATTGCGTGTGCTGCACAATAACAATTTCTGTGGTGCCAAAAAAATTACAAGTCAGCATCGCCGAGCGAATTGCATCGTCGGTGACGATTCCTCCAGCATTACGGAAACAATGTGCATCTCCATGACCTGCCGGGGTATCCACATGGATACCGAGCGCCTCATCTATCGGCAGGCGTTCGTCCATACAAGCAAGTACCCACAACTTCCGGTTATTATGCCCACCCGCTCCATGACGGCGACGTTGTGCCCAGTGATCATATGAGGCTAAGCGTGTATCCAGTTCCTCTTTGAGAGTTTTCAATTTTGAGTCTCCTCGGTAATAGGTTGAAATTTAAAACTCCCTAAAACGATCTACTTTCTCAGTAGAACCTTAAGGGTTTCCTAGGGTATATAACCCGTGCACCTAGTTATTTCGAGATGCAATAAAGTTAATAGCAAATACCATGCCATCAAGATAAAAATAATATTTATTATTAATTACAATAAGTTAAGTTTTATTTGTTGCTAGCTTAGTGAAGCTATGCTTCAATAAGTGAAGATTAACTTCACTAATCATCCATAATTTATGAATAACAATCCTCTTTCTGAGTTAACGCCGATCTTTTTTTTGCAAACCTTCATTCTTGAACTGATGCATGCCAGCGAACAGCAGGGACAAAAGCATTGTGAAGAGTTGATTGAGCATATAGCCCAAACTGCAGGATGTTTTTTTGAAGAAACTTATCGAGAAAATACTAATAAAAATGAACAGCTCGATAATGAAAGCTATACCGAACTAATACTCGGCATCAAAAACAATATCGGAGGTAAATTTTCGCTGGTCTCCAGCAATCAGGACTGTATTACAGTTACTAATTCTCGCTGTCCTTTCGGTGAACAAGTTACTAATTTTCCTGAATTATGTAGAATGACTTCCAGTGTATTTGGAGGTATCGCGGCCAGAAACTTTGGTTACGCCAAAGTTGAAATCAAAAAAAGTATAGCCCGCAAAGATGGCAAGTGTGATGTATGTATTTACACGAATCCACATGCAGCAAAAGGCCATGCGGGAATGGAATATACCGATTCGACACCAGTTAAGGAAATCAACGATACGAATGAATTGCAGTGCCGAATTGAAACTAGTATGCAGAGACTTTGGCAGAAACAAAATAGGCAAATATCAGAAAAACATCAGCCTCCTGCAATCATCGCAAAATCACCAATGATGCAGAAAATACTGCAATCAATTGAGATTATTGCCCCTACTATGGCAACGGTTCTGATTCAGGGTCAAACAGGCGTAGGTAAGGAGCTTATAGCACGTGCCATACATGCAATGAGCGATCGCTACAATAAGCCATTCATCGCCATTAACTGTGGCGCGATTCCAGAAAGCTTGATTGAAAGCAGCTTATTCGGACATGAAAAAGGCGCTTTTACAGGAGCCCTCGAGGTACACCACGGTTTCTTTGAGCGAGCCGAAGGCGGTACTTTATTTCTTGATGAAGTCGATTCATTGTCGCCAGCTGCACAAACCAGATTGCTTCGTGTAATCCAGGAAGGAGAATTGGAGAGAGTTGGCGGCAAGCAAACCTTGGCGGTTGATGTAAGGATCATTTCAGCAACAAATCAGAATCTGGAAGGACTTGTTAAACAGGATCTCTTCCGCAATGACCTATACTACCGCATCAATGTAGTGCGTTTAAGTATTCCTCCCTTGGTCGAGCGACCGGAGGATTTACCTTATCTTGTGCAATTGATCATTCAGCGATTGAATAAGCGTTATAACAAACAGGTTAAATCAGTAAGCCGTGAAGTTATGCAGAAAATCCGCACTTATCATTGGCCAGGCAATGTTCGTGAGCTAGAAAACATCCTTGAGCGTAGCATCTTGTTTGTTAGTGGCAAAGAAATGACTGAATTGGATATAGAGCTTCCAACTAAAACAAAAAGTATTGGTGAATGGAAAGACGAAAAAGAATATGCTCTTACCAAAATTGAAAAATCATTCCTTGAAACAGCTTTGAAACAACACCATGGAAATATAAAAAAAGTGTCTGAGAACATGGGAATTACTTCACGTGCTGTTTATGCCAAACTAAAAAAATACGAAATAAACTTGGCAGAATTCCGTATTTTTGATTGAAACCATCATATCAATCTCGAAATGGCCACGCAAATTCGGACAGCCCCCTAAGTGTTAGCTTTGCTCAACCCAAACAGAAGTGTATGGGTCAAATTATTAGAAAGTCCCAATGCGTCAAGACTACAACAGAAGCAGAAACAACGTTTAAAAACAGATTCATTCTATAAATCACTGCTAATATAAATGCTGTTGGTGCGGAGTGTTAGTACTCATAACGAATACGAGAAACTGACACGCTAACCCTAATCCGATTAGCATGATTTCAATTTAATAATTGAACAAAATTCTACACAGGAATTCTATACTGCATACAGCTAGTTTCTTATCGAAACCAACGGACGACCAATGGAATTGAAGGAGATTAAATGGAACTCGGAATTATCATTTACTCGAATGATCCAGAAACTATATGGAGCACCTTCCGGCTTGGAATTTTCTCCCGTAAGCAAGGAAGATACTGTTACAGTCTTTTTGCTTGGAGAAGGTATGGAGGTAGAATCTCTTAATAGGGATAAGTTTGATATTACCGGTCAGATTCACAGTTTTTTGGATACAGGTGGTGCAATTCTAGCTTGCGGAACCGTCTTAAGCTTCGTCAGTCTGAAGAATTAGGAATCTATCCGATATCCACGATACAGGATTTATATAGTCTGATTCACAATTTATATAAGATATTGATATTTTGTGTAAATTACCAATGGATAATAAGCAGCATTGAGGCTAGATATATACTACCAAAACATCTGACCCAGGCAGTTGGTTTCAGGAACATGCGAACCAGTCTCTGCGACTAATCCATAATACAAAATACAAGACTCGATAAAGATGCGGCCATTATTGATGTGGGAGGGAGGAACTTCCAGGCTAGTAGATGATCCTGTGGTCGAGGGCTATACTGAGTTGACAGTATTTGATTCATCATCAACTGCGCTTGTTGTTGCCAGACAGCGTTGGGGGGCATGCGGATATTGTTCACTGGATAGAGGCGATAATATTACCCGTGCAAAATTTCTCCTGAATCGATTCGACATTTAGCATGACCGAGCAGTGTTCCATTTTTTGACTGATCCAGCAGATCGCCATGCTTATGTCGATCGGGTTTTAAGTTTAGTTCGACCAGACGGACCATGTGAATGGTGCCACTCTTGCCGAGATGGGCCAGAAAAATTTAGTGGTCTTACCCGGATGAGATACCAATCCGAAGCCCTACATGAGGTATTTGGAGATCTTTTCAGCTAGTCGAACATGAAAAAGAGGCACGCCATACGCCGTTTGGAGTTTGTTTATTGCTATTGCCGCAAGAGGTAGTAAGTGATAATTCCTCGAATAAATATCTTCAGAGTGCATAATCTTTCCCGGGTAGAAGCGCAACGTATTGATCCTGATTATTTCTTTTTGCTAAATGTTTTTGAGATTTCTAAACTTTTAGACTCTTGCAAGAGCATCGCAGGCACCCAGCGTATGTAAATCAACTCACCGACCAGTTCCACCAGCGTTTGAGTAACGATGACGACAGATGCCAGAATCCAGCCGTCCGGCAAAGCCAATGCTAAAGGCAGAACCACCAGCGAATTCCGCGTCCCTGCGCTAAAAATGAGTGCTCGTCCTGCCTGTGTGTCCAGGCGAAACGCATATGCCGTCAAGCGAGCAAGAAACGGCATGATAGCCATGAAGGCCATATAAACTGGCACGACTTGTGCCACAACCGGAAGGTACTCGTCTATTCTGTCAATTTGAGATGCTACGACGAAAAGTAATGTCATTGCCATAAAGGGCACCGGAAGCCACGCCGTGACTTCAAGCCAGATGGCACCGCTACGTCGGCGTTTTGCCCAAAACTCGGTCGATAAGGCAAGTCCCAGAGGAAGCACAATCAATACAAGAAAAGCTTCCAGGAATGGTTCAGCACTCATGACTTGTGCATCTTGCTCTTCCATGAAAAGCCATAGATACACGGGCAGAAGAAGCATCTGGGTAAGCAGCAGCAAAGGTGTGGAAGCAAGCACGAGTCGGGCATTGCCACGACCAAGATGGGTAAAAACGACAACGTAATCAATACAAGGTGTTAACAGAACCAGATATACCCCAAGTAGCAGTGGTGGGTGCTCCGGTAAAAGAAGCGACAAAAACCAGACCACGATGGGTACGATGATGAAATTGACTATCAATAGCGCGGCTGTAAACCGTTTGTTCGCGAACGCAGCGCGCAACTGAAGGAATGGAATCTGCGTAAACATGCTATAAAGCAGCACCGCAAGCACGGGGGAAATCAAATACTCTAGGCTGGCACCAAAGTTAGGATGCCACAACCCAAGCCCCACCCCGGCAGCCAAGGCTACCGCGTATAACTCTATCTGATTTTCTTCCAGCTGTTCTCTTCGCATGTGTTTCCTTAAAATACAAACCATCCCGGGTCAGCGCCAAATTTGTGCCATAATTTGGCGCAACGTTTTATTTCAATGATTCTGATCATTTTGGTATAACGATTGTAATTCAACCTATAAATCTTCGATCGACTCCATATAATTTTATGGTTCTTAGGAAGTTAAAGCGGGTTAGAACGTAGTAATTTAAGAATTGCATAATAGAGATTATCACGACGATGATTAAATCGAAATTCTGTTTCTTTCAGGTGTAGATAAAAGGTATGTTCAGGAACGCCATTGAACTTTGCCAAACGTCTTTTTGCAAAACCCCAGAAAGATTCGATTCCGTTAATGTGCCGTTCGCCACTGGCAAACTAGTTGTTGCCATGATGAACCCTGAAGTGTTTATCAAAACCGATATCGACCAGCCCGTCATAGCCGTGCCACCCATCGGAATGAATGATTATGTCTGGTGCTACATGCCCACGGATAATGGTTTTCAATGTGGCTTTAGAGCAATCCGGAACAATCTCCGTATATACTTTCCCCAGGCGCTTCAATACACCAAAAACAATTGTTTTGCCAAAACACCTCGACCTCTTTTACCCCTGATGCGTTGCGCACCAAAATAAGACTCGTCGACTTCTACAGCACCTTGAAGAGGCGATTCAAGCTCGCAACACTGAGCTATTCTTTGCCGGACTTTGAGGTAAATCGTATTAACAGACCGTGTAGAAATATCGGTCAATTGTGCGGTACTTGTGGCAGTAAAATCCAGAGCAAAACAGCGGATAAGTTGCCTGAATTTAGCTTCTCTGATTCGAGAACGAAAATAGTATCTGTTTTTAACATTAATCTCAGTAAGTTAGTACACTTTTGTAAGTACTTAACTTCCTAAGACTCAATTTTATTTATCCGCTACTTTGAAAATTCACATGTCGGGAAACGAATTGATACATGGTACATAAACATTCCCACGATCATAACCATAACCACACCCCAAAAAACTTTGATCGCGCATTCGCAATTATTGAGATTATGAATCGGCCCGGGGTGATTCAGTAACACGCTTTACCAGGCAACACATTCGTTCAGCACAACAAATCAGAAGTGATGCATTACCCTGCTTGACATCGCTGAAAGAGACTCAACACCATGCCGCATGGGTGAC
>JAFDXA010000075.1 GCA_018268185.1 Bacteroidota bacterium | reverse complement strand
TTTAACTAAACCGCAAAGCCAGCCAGCAGCACTGGGAGCGTAGCCAAAACTGCCGGCGGCTTGTTGATCTGTCAAGCCGATTTACTGAAGATTGGTAGAGATTTATTGTTGATTTCACTTCCGTCCGCCCAGTTTGCGTTCAATGCTGTTGTTGGCTGCAGTTTTATCTAATCAAAGCAACCGTTCCTTGTATATGGAAAAACTTACCATCTTTCTTAAATGAAGATACCCATATATATGTTCCTATTGGTTGTTTTTTGTTTTTATATAACCCGTCCCAGCCTTTTGAAGGGTCATTAGTTTTAAATAAAATATGACCATATCTATTATAAATTACCAATTGAAAATCTAAAATGTAAGAAGTGGTAATAATTTTGAAGATATCATTAATGCGATCGTCATTTGGGCTGAAAGCGTTAGGAAAATATTGTTCGCAGTCTATTTGTCTTAACTTTATTGTATCATACTTAATACCACATACATCTGTTACCTTTACAGAATAAATTCCACCTGCACTTACCACTAAATATGGATTTGTAGAGAAATTTTGCCATAAATAAGTTGAAAATGTACCAGGGTTTAATTTGATCGTGTCACCATTACAAATATTTTTATCTTCACCTAAATATGGATAAATATTCTTTGTGACCGTTAGATTAAGTTTTCTAATACTGTCACAACCATTTGCAGCAGGAAAGGTGTCAATGTAAGTTCCGGGTGAATTATAACCAAAATAAGTTGTGTCTTCACAAATATTTATATCAAGGCTTGTAAAAGACATAGGTTTTATTGTAAGATTCAGTGTTGCGATTGAGTCACAACCAGCTGCATTCATAAGTATTACCGAGTGAGTCCCGCCTGTATTATAAACCTGTCCATTCCAGCTGTATGGTAATTGGTTTACACATATAGTTGAATTGGTAGTACTGGTTGTAATTGGATTTACAGTCAGGTTTAATGTGGCAACTGAATCACATCCCTCGCTGTTTACAAGTATCACTACATGAGGTCCAGATGTATTATAGCTGTGCCCGTTCCATGAATAAGGTAGTTGGTTTGTACAAATTGTTGTATTGGTTGTGCTGGAAGTATTTGCATTGACAATCAGATTCAATGTTACAATTGAATCACATCCAGCTGCACTTACCAATGTTACAACATGTGAACCGGCTGTGTTATAGCTGTGCCCGTTCCATGAATAAGGTAACTGGTTCTGGCAAATGGTAGTATTAGTTGAGCTTGTTATATGTGTAGAATTTGTATAAATTTCTTGAATTTCACATGTAGTTAATGCTCGATTCCACAAACCAATATCATCTAAAATTCCATCGTATAAATATGCTGGATTGCCATTGCTAAGCCAATTAACCCACCCAATAACCATTGGCATTGTATTTTGCCCTATCATAGAGCCCGAGGGAATCAATGCAGAATTTACTTTAACTCCGTTTAAGTATGCATAAACTGAATCATCAACACTGCTGAATATAAAAATAATATTTTCCCATGTATTTGGTGTTAATAAAGTATAATCAATCATTGTTCCGGCCCACCCACTTGAGTTGCCACTTTTTGCTCTATAAAAAATACTGCCATTACCATTTTGGGCAAATCCAATTTCAAACCCTTGTGCTGAATTACCTGTTATATCAATGTCAAGATGTTCATCCATTTTGGCAAGAATACCTTTGTCATTAAGCAAAGGATTGGGAAGGGAAGGTACTTTTAACCATAAAGATACGCTTTGATTATTTGATGTAAATTGTAAACTTGGACTATTTGCCACTACAATTGTGTCATCTACGCCGTCAAAGCTATAAGCACTATTTAGATTAGTGAATCTGTCAGTTGTTAGCGTAGCTCCAGTAACAGTCCCGTCATTCATATTGGTGCTACCATCAACAGCATTGCCAGTAAATGAATACCATGCTGAAAGCCCATTCGTTGGCACATAATTGGGCAATTGTGCCATTGTATAAAATCCTCCAAAAAGAAATAGTAAAATTGTTAGGATTTTCTTCATTTGCTAAATCACTTTTGCTCATTATCTGATAATGTAATTTAATAAAAATTATAACAAGAAAATTGGTTTATATTCAGAGTGACATGAAATGCTGAGGATAAAAATCATCGAATTACAATTCTTAATCTAGGAGTGTCAGGGAAATTGCAGCCAACGTACGAGCATTGACGCAAGCTGGGATTTTTGCGTTGTCCGCCTGGTGAAAATGCCCTTTTAAAGGTAGGATTTTTAACTAAACCACAAAGCCAGCCGGCAGCACTGGGAGCGTAGCCAAAAACTGCCGGCGGATTGTTGCTCTGTCAAGCCGATTTACTGAAGATTGGTAGTGAGTTGATGTTGAGATTACTTCCGTCCGCCCAGTTTGCGTTCAATGCTGTTGTTAGCGGTTCGGGCTTCAATTCTCTTTTTTTATTCTCATGTGTTCTTCTGGTCCAAATCTGTCAAACACATAATGAACAATGTGAGTATTTTTAAATTGCCATGCATAATTACCAAAACCTTCTGTCCCCTTTGCAGTTTGAGTTGGTTGCCCAAAAGCTTTCACAAAATGAGATTGAAATTCGTCAAACGACTTTTTTTGGTCGTCATAGTTAGTTCTAAAGAATTCCAGTTCATTTAGCCGTCCACTTGAACGTGGGTCAAAATGAAAACCTAACATACAAGTCAAACCATTTAATGAAGTACAAGTTGTTGTGTAATAGCCCGTCGTTACGTGTTTCAGTTGGTGTCCATTAAATAAATCTGTCAATTGCTTTTCGTCTATGTCCCACGGAACAAAGATTTTTGGATTGTCAATTTGAAAGCCTTTATTAATATCCATGTTTAAGTTGTTGTTAGTAGATTGTTCAATGGTTTTGTCTGCTGCTCAATCATATGTTTGTTCGCAACCCAAAAAAGTCAAAGCCGAAGCTATAAGCAATTTAACTTTCACTTCTCCTCAATGTTTATTGTCGAAGAACGGCCGTCTTAGCCTGACCGCTAACGTACGAGCATTGACGCAAGCTGGGAATAGTTGCGTTGTCCCCCCGGTTGCGAATGCTTATTAAAGGAACGAAATTTTGACTAAACCACAAAGCCAGCCGGCAGCACTGGGAGCGTAGCCAAAAACTGCCGGCGGTTTGTTGATCTGTCAAGCTAATTTACTGAAGATTGGTAGAGATTTGATGTTGAGATTACTTCCGTCCGCCCAGTTTGCGTTCAATGCTGTTGTTGTACGCTGTGTTTATATGGTTCATCCTATTTCAATGCCATAGTGTCTTTTTATTAGGTCTATAAACTTAATAAAGTTGTCATCAAATGATATTTTGTTGGAATTTCTGCTGGCATTTAAATAATGTATGACACGATAGTTCTGTTTATCTGCAAACTCCAACATGTATCTTGTGTCACCACTCGATATGGCCTGTCCTAATTCAATTTCTGCATTGGTCGGAGCGTTTTGAAAATCAAACTCAGCTAGCTTCTTTACTATTAATTGAATGTCAATGTTCGGCGTGATAGGCTTTGTCGTGATATTGGTTATTGTTTGTTGTCTGAAATAGTTTGTCGTGTCATTACGCTTGAAATTATGTTCAGGTAACGTAGGCAGAAATGACGTCAGTGTTGATAACCATTTGCCGTCAGTATATTTTATTGCAAGAATATTTATAGTTTGAAGATCTTTAGCTGGCAACCAAAATCTAAATTCAAAACTGTCAGTGCCATTTTTAATTGATGCAAGATTTAGTTTGGAAGTTGTCTCTTGCAGTACTTCTAAGATGTCATAACCATATTTAGGTTTTGTGGTGTCTGATTTAACTGGGTGCAAAGAAATATATAAAGCCTCATTATTGCATGATGGCAACAATATGAAAATGTAAATTAGAATCGTGAAGTGTCTCATAACATGGCGTACAACGTACGTGCATTGACGCAAGCTGGGAATTTATAGCTCGTCAGCTTGGTGAAAATGCTTATTAAAGATGAGGAATTTTAACTAAACCGCAAAGCCAGCCGGCAG
>JAFDXA010000074.1 GCA_018268185.1 Bacteroidota bacterium | reverse complement strand
TATACCATTACTGTTTAAACCTTGGTAATGAAGTGGAACAGGTAATGCGGGAATCTTATCCCGATATGACAATAAGATATTACGTTCCCCCGGCAGAAAAGGAAGCTTTTGCAAAAACTAAAAATTGCATCGTGGAAGGCAATCGCTTTTTTAACAGGATTTTCAGACCCCTCTTGCTGGATTGCGATGTATGGCATGCCCCTTTTCAATCAGGAAGAATATTGCCACAACCCGGTGGTAAAACAAAAATACTGTTAACCATACACGACCTCAACGTATTGCATGAGGGAAAATCTGAAAAAGAACAAAGACAAAGCCTCGCTCACACACAGGAACTGATCAATAGAGCTGATGCATTGGTTTGTATTTCAGAATTTACTAAAAATGATGTACTTAAACATTGTAATACCGGTAACAAACCAATGTATGTAATTCATAACGGAGTTCACAAGGTGCATACAATCATGACGGATTCTTCCGCCAAAAAATCAAGCAGGCCTTTTTTATTCGGAATGGGTTATGTGAACAGGAAAAAGAATTATCACGTGCTGTTGCCCCTTTTGAAATACAACCCGGGGATAGACCTTGTGATTGCCGGCAGGCTTGATGAGCCTGATTATGTAGAAGCCATTAAAAAGCAGGCTGAAGTATTGAATATTGCAGACCGGGTTCACCTAACCGGACCTGTAAGTGAGGGCGCCAAAGCATGGTATCTATCCAATTGCATGGCATTTGTACATCCTTCACTCGCTGAAGGTTTTGGAGCTCCGGTGGCAGAAGCTATGCTGTTCGGCAAACCATTATTCCTTTCTGATCGTACTTCATTACCAGAGATAGGTGCTGATGCAGCTTTTTATTTCAGGTCTTTTGATGAAGCTGCCATGCAACAGGTATTTGCAGCAGGTATGCAGGCATTCGAAGCCGGCAATATGAAGGAAAAAGTAATGCAACGTGGCCGTTTGTTCAACTGGAAGGAGAATGCAGCACGGTATGCCGACGTTTATCGTTCACTGTTGTAAATTCATATTTACTTAGAAAGCAGCATTTTAAAGCTGAGTATTACCGCTTTATAGTTTGTGGATGCAACCGGGAAGGGCAAAATGGAATCTTATAAAATTACTTGCACGATTATTGTGATGATGAATTATAAATTACCTCTATGGGTCGCTTAAACCGCTTTGATCTCAACAGGATCATAACCGATTATGGCACTGCCTGCCTCTTTGAAACGGGCACGTTGTGGGGCGATGGGATTGCTTATGCCCTCAGTGCACCCTTCAGGAATATTTTTTCGGTGGAGATCATGCCGGAGATAGCAGCCAAAGCAAAGCATCGGTTTACCACTGAATATAAAGTACACATCATTCACGCCGATAGTGTTTCAGCAATGAAAGACAGGCTGCCGGCCATCCGACACAATATCATTTTCTGGCTTGATGCACATTTCCCCGGTGCTGATGCAGGCATGAAGCTTTATAACCAGGAAAGCAACCAGCAATTAAGGTTGCCGCTGGAAGAAGAAATAAAAACGATCTGCAGCCTTCGGAAAGGATTCCAGGATGTTTTTATTATAGATGATCTCCGCATTTATGAAGATGGCCCTTATGAAAACGGCAATGCGCCTTCGGATGTATTGCCCCGTGCAAACAGGAATATAGAATTCATTTATGATTGTTTCAGGGATACGCACGTGATCCTTAAATCTTATGCTGATGAAGGATACCTGTTGCTCTTTCCAAAAAACAGGTATAAGAAAAAGCACAGCAAATGGTTTAACCTGTTTCGCAGGAAACCCGAAACCAATCCCAATTACTTTGTGGAAGAGCTATAACTCAGTTTTGTTTAAGATTGAGTTTGATCTGCAGTTCATCAAATTGTTTGGCATCGATCGGCCCCGGTGCATCCAGCATAACATCCCTGCCTGAATTGTTTTTCGGAAACGCAATGAAATCACGGATGCTCTCACTGCCGCCTAAAATAGAACAGAGCCTGTCGAACCCAAATGCAATACCTCCATGTGGCGGAGCGCCATATTCAAATGCCCCCAGCAGGAAGCCGAATTTATGTTGTTGTTCTGTTGCATCCATACCCAGGGCAGCAAACATTTTCTCCTGTAATTCCCTTTGATAGATACGGATGGATCCACCGCCGATCTCGTTACCATTCAATACCATGTCGTAAGCGTTGGCTTTGATGTTGGCATAAGGATGCGCCAGGTAGTTGGCCGCATCTTCTATAGCAGGGTTGTTGTTGATCATTACCGGAATGTGATCGGGTTTGGGCGCTGTAAAAGGATGATGGCGTGCAACCCAACGATTCTCGTCTTCAGCATATTCAAACAGCGGGAAGTCGAGCACCCACAATAATTTGAACTCATCATTTTTCCGCATACCCAGTTTATCAGCCATGTACATGCGCAGGTCGCTGATGGCTTTCCGGGTTCTTTCCTCCGTTCCGGCCAGTATTAAAACCAGGTCGCCTGCTTTTGCGTTGGTTGACTCAGCAATGGCTTTGAGCCTTTCTTCAGGATAAAATTTATCTACGCTGCTTTTATATGTTCCATCGGCATTGCACTTGATAAATACCAATCCTTTCATGCCTACCTGCGGACGTTTAACCCATTCGGTGAGTTCGTCTGTCTGCTTCCTGGTATATTCACTGCAACCCGGCGCAGCAATGGCAACAACAGTTTCCGCTTCATCAAATACTTTAAAGTCGGCTCCATTAATCAAAGCAGCCTGGTCTGTTTTATTGGTAAAAACAGTTGCCGGTTTTTTCAGGTTGCAGATCTTAATATCGAAACGGATATCAGGTTTATCGTTGCCGTAATTCCACATTGCATCTTCCCAGGTCATACGTGGAACTGTTTCGGTATAGTCTATGCTTTTAACATCTTTAAAGATCCTTTTTACGAGTCCTTCAAACATGTTGATGATGTCTTCCTGTTCTACAAAAGCCATTTCACAATCTATCTGGGTGAATTCCGGCTGCCTGTCGGCACGGAGGTCTTCATCCCTGAAACATTTTACGATCTGGTAATAGCGATCATAACCACTTACCATCAGCAACTGTTTGAAAGTTTGCGGTGATTGCGGAAGTGCGTAGAACTGCCCGGCATTCATCCTGCTGGGCACCACAAAATCACGGGCGCCTTCCGGCGTTGATTTGATGAGGAAAGGGGTTTCAATATCCATGAAATTATTTTCATGCAGGTAATTACGGGCGCTTCTGCCAACAGCATAACGGAGTTCCAGGTTTTTCTTCACGGCATTCCTGCGCAGGTCAAGAAAACGGTATTTCATGCGGAGGTCATCACCGCCGTCGGTATCATCCTGTATGGTAAAAGGAGGGGTAGCAGATTTGTTGAGAATCGAAAACTCGTTTACGCTGATCTCAATCTCACCTGTAGGAATATTCAGGTTTTTATTGCTGCGTTCGTTAACGGTTCCTTTCACCTGCAGTACAAACTCACGGCCCAATGGATTGTTTTCCAGTTGCCCGTTCAGCGATTCTGAGAACAGTAATTGGGTAATGCCATAACGGTCACGCAGGTCAACAAAAGTGATGCTGCCGAATTTACGAACGGTTTGCACCCATCCGGCCAGGGTTACGGTTTTGTTTTGGTCGCTTAATCTTAATTCGCCACAGGTGTAAGTTCTGAACATGGTAATCTCAATATTATTTATTGCTGAGTGATTGTTGCCGTACAAGTGAGTGACACAACGATGCTGAGTATATACCAGCTGCTGGCTAAACAAAATTTACGGACTGCAAATATAAGCCTGTTCAGTAAAGTAAAAGCCCCGCTTTTCAGCAGGGCTTTCATTTTCATCGGAAAGATCAATTCTCTTTCGCTTTGTCGTTCTTTTTTGTATCCATCATTTCCATCAACTTCATACCGAGCAGGCCATTGATACCACCATCAGTGCCACTGGCTCCGCCGATAAGGATATCAGGAATGATCTTGATATTGCCTTTGGCTATCTCTTCTGTGATTTTATACTTTGTAAAGTTATCATCACCCATGGCCTTAACCTGTAGCTCATAAGCTTCGGCGGTTGATTTACCGATTGCCATGATCTTTTCAGCTTCGGCCAGACCGGTTTTACTGATCTTTTCAGCATCAGCTGCCGCATTGAGCTTGGTGGCTTCAGCCTGGGCGCCGGCACGGGCTTTTGTTGCTTCAGCTTCAGCGTTAGCACGCATTTTGGTAGCGGTAGCTTCAGCATCTACCTGGAGTTTCAGGCTGTTGGCATCACCTTCCGCTTTTTTTACAGCGGCGTCAGCGGTGCGTTGAGCGATCTCAACACTTTGCTGAGCTTTTACGATCTCTTTCTGCATGTCGGCAATGGCAGTTTCCTTTTCCATGCCCTGGCGTTTTTCCTGCGCCATTCGTTGGGTGATATAGGTCTTCTCTTCTTCTTGGGCAATCTTACGGTCTGTAAGTGTTTTCATCAACGACTCAGGCGGAACGATATCACCTATCAAAGTATCCACGGCATTTACATTGTACTCATCCAGCACATTGCGGATATGTTCTTTTGCAGCCATCTGCCTTTCCTTACGGGTACTCAGGAATGAGATCACATCACTGTCCTGCGCTGAGTTACGGAAATAGTTACCGATGGTTGGTTCCAGCACCTGGCTTACCAGGTTGTTCATACTTCCAAACCTTGCGATCACCTTGGGCGCTTCATTCGCCGGTATGTGAATGATCTGCGATACGTCGAGGTTGAAAGGGAAACCGTCCTGCGAACGAACCGTGATCGTACTCAGGTTTTTATCCAGTTGATGCGATTCACTCCTCGCATTCGCCCAGTTCAGTACCAGGTTGGTGGTCGGTACCAGTTCAACCTTCATGGTGTATTTGTTGATCGGGTATTTACCGGGGCCATAAGGTTCCATCCAAACACCGCGACTGCCCTTGGCAACAATATTACCATGTCTGAAGCTTTCGCCGGTGAGGTCTTTACCATCTTCGCCGATATAGCTGATCACTACACCAACGTGCCCGATAGGAACGTCTGTCATCGGCACTTCTTCGATCTGTATGGCCCAGGGGTTGATGTTATAACTACCAGCCAGGATGATGGAAGGTTGTAAACCACGGTTACCCCCGTTTTCCAGGAATGTATCAAAGTCCTGGAAGTTGTTATGGCTTTCAATAAACTTACCGGCAATCTGTCCGCTCATGATCGGCTGACCGTCAAGCGTTGTTACAATGCCCACCATGTTCTCATGAATGATTACCATGTCGGCGATCGTTACCGTGAATGCATAGGTATTGATGCGGTATGTACCAGCGGTTATATAGGAGGTCTGCCGACCTTTCTGTCCGCCATTGTTCAGGAACTTGTCGGTATCCTGGAAATTATCACTATCCACCCTTCTCGCAAGGATATGGCCTGTAGGAATTTCAGCACCGTCATTCGCCAGTAACAACCCGATCTTTCCTTCGGGGATCACGGTAAATGGCTGCATCACTACGCCGTATTGCCAGGGCCACATGCCCCAGTAAAGGCCGGGAGCCAGTGTTTTTGCCTGGAAACCTGCTTCGCCTTTGGTAGCGATGATCCTGCCATCAGGCAGTTCACGGTTAGCACCGAAAAGCACGAATTTTTTGGTTACCAGGCCAATCCTGTTTTCCGGTACGATCACCATACCAAAGAAAACACGTAAGATAAATTTGTAAAACAGGAGGGAGACCAGGATCACGATCACCCACCAGTAGTTTGTTAGAAACTGTTCCATGTTGATTGTTGATTTTATTTTTTGGTTATCGGTTCTATTGTTTTTTTGCAGACTGATGTGCATTGATGCAGCTACTGTTGTGTCACTCACTTGTACGGCATATCGCTATGCAGCCATGCGGGTGCAGCAGGAGAGAAATCAGTCTTTGTAATTTAGCAGAAAAATCAGCAATGCTTTATAACGGCAGGAGGTTTTACCCTTTGGCGGTAATTGAATAAAGCAGCTTGTGTTTGGTTCATTTTACATGGGAGCTTTGCTCCGTTTATATTGAAGGCATAAAGGTATAGGGTGGGCGAAATCCCCGCAATGATATCAGCGTTGAGCGGGGCTTGCGGTTTCACCAGTGGTAAAGTATGTGTTATGAACGGAAATCAACCAATAACCAGCATCTTTATCCAGCTTCCAATATCCAGTAACAAGTATCCAACATCATCAACTTCTTCTTCTCACATCGTTTCCAACTCATCTTTATGTCGCGGCTTCCAGATAATATAGTAGAAAGCCAGGAATAAAACGCCTAAAACGAAAGGTATGATCGCCAGGTGTTTGAACGTGTACTCGCCGAAAAGCGGTTTTGTATCGAAATGAAAAAATTCACTGATCATCCAGTAGCTGTTGGCGGCAATCCAAACCATGATCGCAAGGTTATGGCAGAGCTCGCTCATGTACTGGCGGGTGCGCCAGGCAATAATAATTGCGATAAGCAGGGTGGGGATGATCATGGCAACACCCAACGGGCGCCAGATCATGCACCAGCTGATATCCTTGAATAACCAGAATACGATGTGCAGGTTCTCCATTTTGCGGTAACGGAGCGGTATGCTGTAGGTTTGATCGGGTGCCATCTATGTGAAATGATAAATGTTGAATGATGAATTAAAAATACACAAACGTGCGAAAAGAATCCATCATTCAACATCCATCACTCAAAAATTCTCTATTTAGCTTCTACGTTCACCCTGATGCCTTCGCTGTGGCTGGTAAACTCCGGTGCATACATGCACTGGATGCTGGTAATGCCATTGCTGAAATTACCGGCATGCGTTACGAACAAAGGATATTCAAATACATAGGATCCCCTGGGCAGCCAACCAAAGAAGAAATTGGTGCTTGCGTCTTTGGTACTTTCGTAATAACCCAGTCCATCCTGCCATTTATACTGGCTGATAACATTCACCGGTTCCATACAGGCGGCACGCATGTCTTTCATATGAATGTATTCCATGTTACGATCAACTTTTAATTCAATTCTTACTTTCACCTTGTCGCCAACGTGTAATTCATCGCCGTCGTTGAGTGGTTGCAATACAGGACCACGATCACTGTTCTTTTCAACAAATAACTTCTTAACCAGTTTTAAAGGCGTTTCAGCACCTGTTATTTTATCAAGCTCTTCAAAATACTGCCAGTAAACTGCGCCCCATGAAGTAGAAGAGCTTTTGCCTGCCGGCGAAACAGTTACATTGATATTTCCCATGTCGGCATTTACCTTATCTCCATCAATCTTCTGCTTGAAGTAGCCGGTGCCGGCTTCTGTTTTATTTTCAGCGCTGCTGATGACTGTATTGCCGAGTTTAATGCTGATCGTCTTTTCTTCTGCCAGCCAGTTGCTTCCATTCAGCAACAATGCATAACAGGCTTCTGCGGTGGCACGGGTTGTTTTCCAGTTCTGAGTTTGCTTTTGCTTCAGTAACCAGGTTTTAAGGTCGTCGATGGTCTGCGTATTTTTTTCAATCTCGGTAAATGCTTCTATCATCATGGCCTGGCTTTCAATAGGCGCCTGGTACCAGTAATAACCGCCACCGGTAAGCTCTTTCCAGTACATGCCCATTTCTTCTTTATAAATGGCGTTCTCTTTAAGTGATTTAATGATAGCAGCAGGTGTTTTAGCATCGTCTGTTCTGTAAAGCGAAAGGGCTATCATTGCCTGCATGTACTTGCTGTTGGCAAGCCAGAACTTCTGAGCCTGTCCCCTGTAATAGCTGTAAGCTTTCTGCACATTGCTGCTGATCTTGTATTCAGGGAAGAAGCTGCGCATGTACAGGTATTGAATAGCTGATTGTGAAAGATTGTTTCCCTTCAGGTTCGTTTTGTATTTGATGAGGTCATCATATTCGTCTTTCAACCTGGCATCGAGGTATGGAACAGCTTTGTCAACGATCTGCTTCAGTTTTGCGTAATCATCTTCGTTCAAAGCTTTCAGCTTCCTGAGGTGACCGATACCGGTGATGATATATTGTGTGATATAACGATCATCCGGCCCTCCCTTGAACCAGGTAAACCCTCCGTTGCTGCTTTGCATTTCTTTCAGCTTTTCATAAGTGCTGTTCTTCTCTTTGCTCATGCGAACCATGTCAAAGAGCAATGCAATGTTTTTCTTTTGTTTGCTTTCATCCTGTGATTCGAGTACCCACGGTGTTTCCTGCAGGAGAACAGATTTCAGTTCTTCATTTTTCTGCAGGTTGCTCAACAGGGCTGCAGTGTCGGTAATCTTCCATTTTTCAAAAACGGATTTAATGGCCGGACTGGCATTCACAATAAAAGAGGCAATGGCATTGGCATAATAGCGGTTAAAACTCTGTTCTGCACATTCATAAGGATACTCCATGAGATATGGCAATGCCTGCACTGCATACCAGGCAGGATTGCTGCTGTATTCCACCGTAAGTGAATGATTGCTTAAGGTCTGACTTTGAGCACTGTTGATGAGTTTTTCAAATTTAAAATCCTTGCTTGTTGTATTCCGCATGTTCAACGGCATAGATTCAGTTACCAGCATGCGATTTACGAGTACGGGGATGGCAGCTTCTTCACCATCGCTGTAAGTATTTTCTTTTGTAATGGCTTTGATGCGCCAGGTTAAGGCAGAATTAAAGTTTGTTGGAATACCAATTGGGAATTTTACAGAAACGCTTTGCCCAGCCGCCACAGTGAAATACTGCACGGGGAAAACATTTTTGAACCAGCCGTCAACCGCCTTGTTTGAGGCTGCATCAAAGAGTTCCAGTTGTGCTGTTCCTGTGAGTTCTTTCTCACTGAGGTTTACAACTTTTGCTGAGAACTCCATCTGGTCGCCTTCCCGCAAGAACCGCGGAGCATTTGGCTGAACCATCAATTGTTTCTGGGTAATAACTGTTTGTGTGCTGTAAACACTGGCGAGGTCTTTGGTATGTGCTAAAGTCTGCATCTTCCAGCGGGTGAGTGCTTCCGGCATTGTGAATGAAAATTCTATATTGCCATCAGCATCCGTTATTAAAGACGGGAAGAAGAAAGCCGTTTCATTAAAATTTTTCCTTACCTGCACATGTTCATCTGTTGCCTGCTTGTCTTTTTGTTGCCGGTTTGATACAATACTGTCTGTTTTTTCAACTATACCATCAGCGTCGATTTCTTCTTCTTTTGCAGATTCGTTTTTCGAAACTTTTGATTTTTTGTTTTCAGTAACTTGTACTCCAGCGACCTTGCCTGCAAGAGCTTCAGTTGGAGCCGCCATTGCTGCCATAGGCGCCATATCTCTTTCATATCCTCTCCTGTATGTGCCATAATAACTTTCATTCCATCCGTTATTCAATAATTCATCATAGGATTTGGGTTGCTGTTGCTGGTACTTGTAGTTTATTTTATTCAATACATCAGAACTGATGGCCGCAAAACCTCCCCTGTTCCAGTTTACATATTCTGATAAGCGGGGCCATACAGATTGTAATGAACCCCAGGCATGTGGTTTGAATTCATCCAATGAGGCATCGTACATACTGATCAATGATTCTGCTGCTACTTTTTCTTTTTTATTGCCACTGATCTTTATCTTCCATTTTTCCTCACTGCCCGGCAATAATTTATCACGGAATGTTTCATAACTGATGTTGAGGTCTTTGTTGTTCCAGGGGATGTAGAAACTCTCAGTTCCGGAATAAACGCGATTGTTTTTTATGAATGCATAATTGAGCTGCATGCCGCCACGATCGTTTTCTGTAACAGGTATGCTGTTGTTGTAAGCATTCGCTTTCCCGATTTCGAGGTAGCTGCTATTGTAAGACCTGTCCATTTTACTAAGGGCATGGATCAGCCATATTTTATCAAAGCCGGTGCTGATATTATAATCAAACTTCTGGCCGGGCTCTGCAGATTCCTGTTGAACATTTACGTCAATGGTGCTCGTATTTTCTGCTGTTTGCCCATTGCCGTTGGTGAGCAACAGGTATTTTTCGGCACGCACTTCTTCACCGTATTTATCTTTTGTTGTTGCGATCAGCTTATACCAACCGGTTTGCAATTGCCCATTGCTGATCATCCATTGCCCGTCTTCCCGGGTAGAATCTGTTTTATGTATGTATTTATGTCCCAATGACCAGCGGGCAATCTGTGCTTCGTCGCTGTATGCATCATAAGGAAAGTTGTTATAGAATTCCTCCTTACTCATTACAAACTGGTCGGGTATTTCCCAGTAGCGCTGGCGGAACATGCGGCCGGGTGATTTTAGTTTGAAGAGCGAGACATTTACATCAGCTTTTTCAAAAATATTGTTGATGTTGGTTGACCTGATCTTTATATTTTTAATACTGTCGGCCTGTATTTTTTCGGCAGATACGATATCCAGTTTCAATGCCTGGTAGGCAACCCCAACAGACGTATTGCCGGTTCTCGTTTCACCATTCAGATCAGTTATATCAGCCGATACTTCGTAAAAGAATGTCGGTTGCTCTCTTTTATCGATGGTCTCATCGGGTATCGCCTTGAAGGTAACAGTGAATTCTCCTTTTGCATCTGTTGTTGCTTCACCATTGGTGATCTCCTGTTGCTCCCTGTTGTATGGATATATTGATCTTCCTCTCCTGTAAGTAATACCCCAGGAGTGCCATATTGGATATTGCACTTTACGAACAACGCGATACACAACTTTAGCGCCATCAATATTATTTCCTGCAAAAGCTTTCGCATTTCCTTTTACTGTAATGCTGTCGTTGATGCGGTATGTTCCCGATGGTTTTGGTATTTCTACAAAAAACTTAGGACGTTTGTATTCTTCTACACTAAAATACTGCCGGCTTTCGGTTGCCGAATCAAGGATAAAGAATTGACCGTTCAACGATCCTTCGGGTAATTTAAAACTACCATTGTAAGATCCGTAAGCTCCTGTTACATATTCCTGCATAGCCACTTCCTGGCCGTTGGCATCAAATAAACTGAGTTTTGTTTTAAAGCCTTCTGCTGCCTGGCTTTTTTTGGTTGCACTGTCGGTACTGATGACAATGCCCTTGAAATACAGCGTTTGCCCGGGGCGGTAAATAGACCTGTCGGTGAACAGGAATGTTTTTTTTGTAGACGGCGTTTCAAAGCCGTTATAATAGTAGGAATACATATTGTCATCCAGGAAGAGTTCATCGGTTTTATATTTCACCTGGATGCTGCTGTTGTATGGCTCTTTTGTTTTTCTGAGCTTGATATAACCGTTTACATTGGCCGTATATTTTTCCTGTTTTACATCTTCATATTTCCGGCTGTTGTAATTGTACTGCTGTTGCCATACCTGTACTTCTGCTCCTTGCAAAGGAGTTCCCTTGTCCCTGTCGAGTACATAGAGCTCATCTTTGTTGTTCCAGATATAACTGATGTTGCTGAAGTAGGTCACCTGTTTTACCAGTATGTTCTGTATCATTGAAAAATCCGGGTTCATGCTGGCCAGTAAAATGTAAGTGCCCGGTTCTAGTTCAGGGATCTTTATCTCGGCGCTGTGCGATTGGTAGTCCTGGAGGTTGGGCAGACTGATATCCCAGGATTTAGCAGCCTTAAGGTCTGTAACCGCTTTCCAGCCTTCTTCATAATTCATCTGTGCGATCTTCTTGAGCTGTTCCCGGTTTGTTTTCAGAATGCGGAAATATACATTGTCTGCATTCTTATAAGTAAGCAGGCTTCTCGAAGGTTGCCCCGGAATGTTCACTTTTTCTGATTGCAGTGTTAGCGAAGGCATTTTGAGTTGGTTCAGCATATTCTGCGCATTGATGGCACCTTCCGAACCGGGGAACTTGCCGATGGCCTGTTCATACAGGTCTTTTGCTCTTTTGATTTCATATTGTACATCTTTGTTTTCAACGGGGTCATACGTTTGTCCACGGCGGTAATACAATGATCCACGCAGGAACATAGCCTGTGCTATTGAAGAGCTGGTGGGGTAGGTGGTTTCTATAGCAGAAAGCGCATTTTCATAGAGCCTGTCTTTGTTAGTGAAAACACCATGTGTATTTGCAAAATCCATGCGTTCAAGGTCTGCATCCAGCAATGCATCTTTATCTGCTTCATTCAGGTGAAACTTCAGGATATCCTGCAACAGTTTCAGCGCATTGAAATACAGAGAGGCAGAATCTTTGGTCGTAAAATTCACTTTTACAAATGCAGCAGCAGGCGCAAAGATCTGTTCATCGTTCATGATGAATTTATAAGAAGGCCTGGTTACATCGGCCTCCGGACTTTTGAAATATGTAAGCGCCCTGTGGGCGAGCAGGTCGTATAAAGTGGGCCGAAGCGTTGCTGTATTTTTTCCTTTATCCAGGATAGCGGTAAAGCCAGATAGCGAAGTATTCTTTAGTACAGTTTCGTTTTTAAGCGATGCTTTATACAATTCGCCAATGGTTTGTGTTAGGCGGGAAAGGCTCCAGGTGCTGATGTCTTTGCTTTTCTCTTCTGTAAGAGCTGTGCGGTTATAGAATTTATACCTGTTACTCTGGAGGTAACTCCAGAAAAGCTGCGCCTGCATGCTAAGCAGGATATTTTTGGCCGGGGCTTTTGTTTTGGGCAACAGGGTATCTATATAAAAGATATTATTCTCCTTGTTGTCTTCTTCCACCATGTTGCGGTATTTCATCTGGTACATGGCCGATTTAACCTGTTGCACTTCGTTTCCACTTGCAGTAGCCAGGCTGAAAATATTCATCACTTCTTTGAGGGCAGATTTGGTAAGGCCTTTTTTTTCAAAAGCCTCAACCGCCTTCCAGTTTTTGGAGTAATCGTTGGGTTGTTGAGCGTTAGATCGGGTTGATGCCATGGTAATGATTGAAATGAGCAGGATTAGCTTTTTACTGAACATGATCTTGGTCTTTTGGTTAAAGCCTATTTCGGCAGGACAAAATAATACCCTATTGATGTAATGCAAGCGCATTTTTCATAAAGTTAAACAACAAATATTTCTTTAACTTTTTATTATACAGCAGAGATTTTACTTCCCTGATATTTTTTCATCTTATCTACAGAAACCCTATTACCCACATTTAAAATTTGAAACGATGAAAAAGATTTTTACACTGTTTTCGGCTCTTTTGATAACGCTGGTAGCATTTTCCCAGTCTGAGGACAATGATCGCCGGGGCAATTACC
>JAFDXA010000073.1 GCA_018268185.1 Bacteroidota bacterium | reverse complement strand
GATATTGTCGTAATAATTGAAGGCGATCACAAAACCACTTAGCACAAAGAAAAAATCTACGAACAGGTAGCCCTGTCTTACAATAAAATTGGAAACCGGCAAGGAATCCTTAAAAGGAAAATGGGTGAGTATTACCATCAGGCAGAATAATCCCCTTAATCCGTCCAGCTGGTCGAGTCTGTTTGTTTTCATGTAAGGTCAGCGTTTAAAAAGTTTATAATGGGTATAAACCGGGAACATTTTTCCGATAAGCGGAATCATGTGTCCCTTTTCGCCAACCCTGAACTCAGTTTCCAGCAGTTTGCCTATTTTTTTCCGGGATCCCCCAAATTCATCTTTTGGCTTCTTCCTTGTGTAAAAAGAAAGAACAAAATCCAGCAGGCGGCTCTCCATCGGGCAGATGGTGATAAATACACCGTTTGGTTTCAATAACCGCTTGATTTCGGCTAAGGCTTTGTTGATATCCGGCACAAACTCCAGTACGCTTACGGCGATAATAACATCGAAGCTGGCATCCGGGAAATTTGTTTGTTCAATGGATTGAGTGGAAACTTCGCAATTATTTACTTTATACCTGCTGAACATGGCAGGCAGGTGATCAAATTTTGTATGAATATCACAGGCATACATTTTTTGAGCATGCCGTGAAAGCTCTGGAATGAAAATACCGCTGCCGGTTCCTGCCTCCAGTAAGGTGGAATAATAGCCCGGCCCCAGTAGTTTAATGATCCTGCTGAAGCGGTAACGTTGTATGTATTTAATGGGAAATTTATAATTCCATTGATAATAATCTACGGCTCCTGTTGTTGCCAGGAACTCCTTGTCGGGATAAATAATTTTACTATTCATTATTTCCAGGATTGATTGTTAAAGCTTGGGGAATAGGATGCCTGCAGGGAAAAATACCCTGTTCCCCGGCTTAAAAGCCGTGGAAGTTCACAATCAAATCTGGAAACGTGATATCAACAACCTTATATCAGGGGCAGGGGGATGAAAAAAATCAGGGTTATATTCTGAAGAGGTTTTAATGCTGTAGTAATGATCAATTATCAACCAACATGCGATACCTGATGGTGCAGGCAAGAACAGTTGTATTTTATTTAACTGTTCCTGTTTAACAGATTTATCAAGCTTGTCAAACTGTATTACAGAATCGGTACAGCATTCTTCTTTGGTATTACCGGACTGGTTCTTTAAGTGAATATCACTACACGCATGATTTTCATGCATGCCGGTTACTCCTGATTTGTTCTTGTGATGTGAATGGCAGCTGTGTTTACCCGTAAACAGGGAAATCAAATGATCAGTAATATCCAGGTGCAAAGTGCAGGCAAAACTCACCATCATATTCAGTGAGAAACAGCCGAGTAATATGGCTGCCCTGATTTGTTGTGCAGTTGGTTTTGGAATCACAATGGTAAACATAATGAAAGAAGATGAAATATCAAAAGTGTAACAAAAGTATTCATATCAATAGCTGATTGTAATACCTGCTCCCCAACCCATATCGCTGTCATAATGAGTGGATAGACTCAAGTATTTTGTTAAGATATACCGGAAGCCTGCCATGTATTCTTTGTCGGTGTTGAGCATAATATTGAATCTTAAGCGGCGTGTAAGAGGCATATCTTCACGGCTTAGCTGGAAGCGAAGTTTACCATTTCCATCAATGCGGGCATCAGCTTTTATGAGCATGGGTAGTGTGTAAATAATACCGGCAATGATTGTTTTACGGTTTGATTTATTGCTTACCTGTCCGAACCAGTTTTTTTCTTCGTTACCCAGAATATTCTTTGGTCCGCCTTCCATTTTATAATGGTAATCAAATCCTGCATAAGGGAACCACCATTGCGAAACGCCAAGATAACGTCCCAGCATAGTTTCGCTTTCGAACCCATGCATGCTATGGAAGCCTATATGCCAAAGTGAAGTAAGTTCCCACCGGGTGTTTCCAAGCATTAAGTGCCCGTCTATCCCATTGCTTTCAAAACCACTGGAAAACATTAAGTGAAGTTTGCGATCTTCAGAATACAGCCTTTTTCGTGCCAGTGCAGTATTGGTTATCAGTGGATTTACGGGCTGGTCATTGTAAGTGAAAATCCTCCCCATTCCGCTCATCATGTGATAAAGTATGTGGCAATGAAAAAACCAGTCGCCGTACTCATTGGCATTGAATTCCAGGGTGTCAGTTTCCATGGGCATTATATCAATGGTATTTTTCAAAGGCGCATGATCAGCTTGCCCGTTTAATACCCTGAAATCATGGCCATGAAGGTGCATGGGGTGCCGCATCATTGAGCCGTTGTAGATGATTAAACGAAGGTTTTCTCCTTTCCTGATCAAAATTCTGTCTGCCTCACTCACTACTTTATTATTAATACTCCATACATAATGGTTCATGTTGCCGGATAGCTCAAATCTTAAAGTTTTAAAAGCGCCTTGTGGTAATGTTGAATTTACCGTTGATTTCAGCATAGCATAGTTAAGTGTTACAATATCCACCGGGGCATTGCTGCGAGTATAGTTTTGAGAAGTATCCATTGCATCTTTCATGTTCGTGGCATGCCTTTTACCCGTTAAACCGGCAACTTCAGGATACATCACAGCATTCATATCCATTTGATTCAGGCTCATATTCATGCCCATATCATCAAGTTTGCCATTCATTTTCATCATCCCATTCATCATCTTCATTCCTTCAAAATATGAAAGGCGGGGTAGCGGACTTATCAACTGCTTTACACCATTACCTATGTATACAGAGGAAGAATTTGTTCTGTCTTCCGTGGTTGCCATGAGTTCATAAGCCCTGTTGTTTTCAGGAATGGATACTACAATATCATAAGTTTCTGCTACAGCAATAATAAGCCTGTCTACTTCTACGGGTTCTACATCATTCCCATCATTGGCAACCACGGTAATTTTGCCTCCGGCATATCTTAACCAGAAATAGGAGGAAGATCCTCCATTGGTTATCCTGAGTCTTACTTTATCCCCGGGCTTAAGTTTGTTTCCATTAACTGAAGTCAACTCAGATGCTGTACAGCCATTCATCAGCACCCTGTCGTAATAAACATCGCTTACATCCATGGCAAGCATCCTTTTCCATTCATTCCTCAGTTTTGTTTTAAAATAACCCTGCTTAAGAGCTTCTCCATAACTCTGTACTGAATTTTTCCGGATAGCAAACCAGTCAGTTGCATTGTGAAGCATCCTGTGTACATTTTCCGGGGCCAGGTTTGTCCATTCGCTTAAAATTACCGGAACAGTTGGCAGATCATCAATTCCCGGCCTGAAGTTGGGATCATCGCTTTTTTTTAGCATTACAAAACTGCCATACATACCGAGTTGCTCCTGCAACCCTGAATGGCTGTGATACCAATGTGTACCATGCTGTTTGATGGGAAACCGATAGATATGTGTAGTTCCTGGTTCAATCGGCATCTGTGTTAGATAAGGCACGCCATCTTCTTTGTTAGGCAAAAACAATCCATGCCAATGCATAGACGTTGATTCTTTAAGTAAGTTGTGCACGTAAATTTCGGCTGTATCACCCTCCGTAAATGTGAGCGTTGGCATTGGGATCTGCCCGTTTACGGCAATGGCTCTCGCTGGTTTCCCGGTAAAATGTACAATGGTATCTTTTACATTGAGATCATACCGAACTACCCGCTGGGCAAAACAATCTGTTACAGCAAGCCAGAGGAACGTTATTACCGGCAACAGCTTTTTGCAAACAGTTTTCTGTATATCCATTTTAAGAAAGACATTGTTATTGAATTTTAGCAAAGGCAATGTTTTTTGTTTATGGCCACTGCCTTTGCTTTATGAATCTATTGTATGGTTTCAACTGTTTTACCACAGGTTAGCATTTCTGCACCGTAATATGGGTTCCTGATGTTATTTTCAAGGCTAAGCCAGTTAGCGCCTTTTCCATTGTTGGCCATTGGGCAGAATTGGTAATACACAGTGCTGCCTAAAGCGGCAACTTTTGCCAGCTCATACATATTACCTGAAAGGCTTATGAACTGAAACCTAAGCTGTGCCAAATCCTCAGTTGCGAGCATTTTTTCAGTAAGTGCTTTCAGTGACGCCGAAGTTTTCATCCAGCCTGCATGAGCATCTTTCTGCAGTTTTTCCATCTGAACCATGTTCAATGCTTTATTCAGATCCTTTGCCTTTGCCGCTGCGTTTTTTCCATCAGAATTAACAAGAGCATCTTTAAGCCGGAAGTAAGCATCAAATACAGATTTTAACTGGTTTTGCTGGTTTGTGTCTTCGTATATTGGAGCAATATCCACTGCCGGTTTTATTGAAGCAGGGTTGCCTGTAGAGGCTGTTTGCCCATTTTTAAGTTCTCTTTCATATTGGCAACAGCCGGGCAAATTGTTGTATGCTTCGTCGGGTGCGAGGAATTTTTCATTATCATAACCTGCCAGCGCAATACTTTTAAGCACTGCATCCAGGGTAGTTTTGGTATTGTCATAAGTTATTGCAGCTGTTTTTGAATCGCGGTTCCACACTGCCCGTGATATTTTCTTTTTTAAAGCAGCCTTTTCAATAGCTTCCTCACACATACTGCAATTGCCATATACTTTTACTTTTTCTGTAACTGCGTTTTTGATCTGTGCTGTAACTGGCAGTATGGCTGAAATTGCCACAACTGCCATCAATAATGATTTCATTGTAGTGAATTTAAGTTTATGAATTTCTGATACAGGCGGGCATAACCGGATTGTCGGTTACGCGGGCAGACAAAAGAAAGCAGAAATTTAAAGTCTGTAAATACAGTGTAATATGCAACGTTTGACACCATGGTTGCCGGGAGGGGCATTGCTTGACATTTCGCCTTTGTAAGCAAATAGACCAAATGGCGTTATAGTGGCGTAGGAATAAGATTGTTCTAGAACAGGCGATGCGATAATGTCAACCGAAAATTTAGTGTTAACATTACGTTGGTCAGATTTCAGTTTAATCTGTTTATGTTCATCTTTGCAGCATCCATTGGATTTTTCCTTCATTCCACACTTGCTGCATTTACTTTCTTTGGAATGCCATAAACTCCAGCCAACAAAACGATTCATGCAATAGTGCAGGTGAATGGTAGCACCAATAGTACCAATACTATAGAAGATAAGTAATACTATAACAGCAAACTTTTTCACAGTACAAATATACACAATAGGAATGTTATGCACGATCACATTTTCCTTTATGTTTC
>JAFDXA010000072.1 GCA_018268185.1 Bacteroidota bacterium | reverse complement strand
CCCGGGTATGAAGTAATTCCATTCAATGACCTGCCGGCTTTGGAGAAAGCATTGCAGGATAGGAATGTAGTTGCTTTCATGTTTGAACCCATACAGGGAGAGGCCGGCGTTGTTGTTCCTGATGAAGGATATTACAACGGCGTAAGAATACTTTGCAAGGAATACAATGTTTTGATGGTAGCAGATGAGATCCAGTCGGGACTCAGCAGAACCGGAACCATGCTGGCCTGCGACCGGGAAAAAGTAAGGCCTGATATCATTATCCTTGGTAAGGCGCTTAGCGGAGGTGTATTACCGATCAGTGCTGTATTGGCAGATGATGAGATCATGTTAACGATCAAACCAGGGGAACATGGAAGCACTTATGGTGGCAATCCGCTGGCCTGCAAAGTAGCCATGGCTGCACTCAATGTTCTGAAAGAAGAAAAGATGGCTGAAAATGCTGAGGCCATGGGAGAATTATTCAGGAGTGAACTGGCAAAACTTCAATCCCCGCTTATTAAAACGATCCGTGGAAGGGGTTTACTGAATGCCATTGTTATAGATCATCGTGATCCTGAAGCTGCCTGGAACTTATGCCTGATCATGAAAGAAAATGGATTATTGGCGAAACCTACCCATGGTGATAAAATACGTTTTGCCCCACCGTTGGTTATTACCAGGGAACAGATACTTGAATGTGTGGATATCATTAAAAGGTCTTTGGAACAACTTCCTTTATAAATTTGCGGATCGGCTTGTACAGTAAAATGTACAAGCCGACTAACCCTTAAATACTTTACATGGACACTCATCTTCACCACGACCATACAGAAACGCATTTAAAGAGCTCTGATTTTTTACGGGATGTTGTTATTGGAATGAGTGATGGACTTACTGTTCCTTTTGCCCTTGCTGCCGGATTAAGTGGTGCGGTAGAAAGTAGCAGCATTATTGTAATTGCGGGAATAGCAGAAATTGCTGCCGGTAGTATTGCTATGGGCCTGGGGGGCTACCTGGCTGGTAAAACAGAACAGGATCATTATGACAGTGAAGTAAAGCGAGAATATTATGAAGTTGAAAATCTTCGTCACCGCGAAATCGAAGAGACCAAAGAGTTTTTTGCGAACATTGGATTGAGTCCGGCATTGCAGGACCAGGCAACAGAAGAAATTGCAAAGGATAAGGCGAAATGGGTGGATTTCATGATGAAGTATGAATTGGGCCTTGACAAACCAGATCCCAAACGTGCCACAAAGAGCGCTTTGAATATCGGGCTATCTTATATAGCCGGTGGGGTTATCCCATTAAGCCCGTATTTTTTTATTTCTGATTCAACGGAAGCTTTGAAGTTTTCGGTTATAGCTACGCTGATCTGTTTATTCGTGTTTGGCTTTTTTAAGAGCAAAACAACAGGCGTAAATCCGATTTGGGGAGCTATAAGGGTTACATTGATCGGGGCTGTGGCTGCAGCAGCAGCGTTTGGTGTGGCGAGGCTGTTTGAACATTAATGGTAATACGAGTTTACATCTTTGTCTAAAAAGATGTAAACTTTTGAGCAATAGTTTACATCTCAAACACAAAAGATGTAAACTACCTCTTTCAATCTCCTTCTATACTTCCATCAAATGAATAATAAAAAGCTGAATTAGATCTTTGTATTTCAATAAAACGGTCAATTCCTCCAAACCAATCGATAACTTCCTGCCTTAATAATTTCGTGGGTGCTTTACTAAGAATCGTATGATAGGAAGACCATTTGTATTTCGTAAAAGACTTTACGAGTTTATGTTTCTGCCCATTTGCATGAATGTATATCAGTGCTTGCGTAAAATGTCCATCCTTTTGTATCTCAACCCTCCTGAAAGTTCTGTAAAATAAATTTCCTCTTCTCTCAGACTCCCGGTTAAACCCCATGGAATAGGCAATAAAAAGCCTGGTGAATGCTTTCTCCAATAATAAATCCACATTTTCCACATTTAGGTACATACGTTCAGTCTTGGTAATCTTTTGTCCATCAATTGTCAATATATTCTTCCTGATTTCTTCCCTGGGTTTAACCTTTACCAACAAATGAAAATGATTTGGTAATAAGCTCCATGCATACAGATCAACCAGTGGAGAAAGGTATTTAGAAAACAAGGCCAGGAAATAATAGTAATTGTTATCTCCTCTGAACAGAAGTTCTTTTTCGTTTGCCTTGTTGTATACATGATAGATCTTATCGTACTCAAAACAAGCCAGGTATTTTTTATTCATGGGCATATGTGAAATAAGCAAAAAGAGTTTACATCTCTGCTAAAAAAGATGTAAACTCTTTTCACGTCCCACTGAACTTTATTTAACCATCACCACAAATACCTCTGCCCCCTTCCTGGGCGATATGGAGTTGTAACAAGGCTCCATCACTTTAACTTTAAAATAAGGTTCAAATAGTTCCCTGTATTCGTTCGCTTCTCCCCCAAATGGTGGCCCGCCCTCAAAGGAACGGTTAAACATAACTCCCACGAGTTTGCCCCCCGATTTAATTATCTCATGCATTTTTGAAACATATTTTTTTCTCAATGCCGGATCAAGGGCACAAAAAAAAGTCTGCTCCAATACAAGATCAAATTGCTTATCAAGTTCAAAAAAATCTCCACATACTACGCTCAATTCTTTACCGAGATTGGCTGCAAATTTCTCTTCTATGGATTTTACCAGCACCGGCGAAATGTCTATTAAAGTAAGATTCTTAAATCCATGCTCCAGCAGGTAAGCTGCCTCATAAGCATTGCCGCAACCGGGAATCAATATGCTGATGGATTTGTCTGCCAATTGATCTACATATTCTTTCAGGGGTGTTGAAATGCTGCCGATATCCCAGCCTGTAGTTTGATCTTTATAGCGGTTGTCCCAATACTGACTGTCTAATGTATTACTCATATTAAGAATTGATCGTGTGCTTGTGATTGGAAGAAATATTATCCAGTGTCCAGTCTATCTTTTTCTCAAACGGATGTTTCCTGACCGGACAATCAAGTTTATCGCAGATGGAACAAGAATAATCCAGGCAGCCATCAGAATGTACAAATAACTCAACTGAATCTCCATAGTTCTTTCGCACAAGTCCTGATAAAGCATCAATCTCATTGTGTGCTTCATGCACATTAAAATACCAGGGTACCGTAAGATGGCAATCGAGGTGAAGTGTTGAACCGTATTTAATAATGCGCAGGTTGTGAAGATCGATCCAGTTCGCTGAACGGTTCTTGTTAAGCGTACCAACCATCTCTTTAAGAAGGCCTGTATCTGCTTCATCCATGATACCTGCTATCGAACTGCGTATGATCTTGTAGCCGGTAATAAGAATTATTACAGCAAATAAAATTGCCACAGCACTATCGATCCAGCCCAGGCTGGTGAAATACAGTAGTACCAATCCGGCAATAATGCCTGCGGTTGTGTAAGTATCTGACTGCAGGTGCTTGCCGCTGGCGATCAAAGCGAGCGAATTGTTTTTCTTTCCGGTATTTACACAAACCATTCCGGCGGCATAGTTGATGATAGCTGTGGCGGCTACGAGATAAATCCCATAGTCCAGTTTCTTAATTACATGAGACGATCCAAGCAGGTTGCTGACGGCCTCGTAGATAATCAGGATTCCGGCTACGAGAATAAGGGTTCCCTCGATGGCTGCCGAGATAAATTCCACTTTGCCGTGGCCATAAGGATGATCCTGGTCGCGGGGGCGTGCCGATACCTGCAGACTGTAAACACCAATAAGTCCGGCCACCACGTTCACAATACTCTCAAGTGCGTCTGTGAGGATGGCTACTGAGCCGGTTATATACCATGCCAGTATTTTTACAATGAACAGCCCGATAGATATGGCTGCAATGATTTTCTGGATCTTTAAATTCTGGCTGGCTGAATTCAATGTGTATAGTTGATGCGCAAAGATATACCGTACAAGTGAGTGACACAACCGGGGTTGAGTAAAGCTGAAAAGCCGGTGCAAAAAAAATAAAACATTCGGGCCTTACTTAGCTGCCAAACCTTAATTTTGTGGCACTTTAACGATAACTACTTATGCAATTCCAACTTACAGAAGAACAACTGATGATTCAGAAGGCAGCCCGTGATTTTGCGGTGAACGAATGCCTGCCGGGTGTAATTGAACGCGACGAGCAACAGAAATTTCCCAAAGAACAGATCGAAAAACTCGCCGACCTTGGTTTTATGGGAATTATGGTTAAACCGGAATATGGTGGAAGCGGTATGGATACGATCAGTTATGTGCTGGCCATGGAAGAGATCAGTAAGGTGGACGCCAGCGTTAGTGTTTGCATGAGCGTAAACAACAGCCTTGTTTGTTATGGGTTGCAGGAATACGGAACAGAAGAACAAAAACAAAAATACCTCACCCCGCTTGCCCAGGGGAAAAAAGACGGCGAACTATACATCGGCGCTTTTTTGCTGAGTGAACCGGAAGCAGGCAGTGATGCTACTTCACAAAGAACCACTGCCGAAGACAAAGGCGATTATTACCTGCTGAACGGTACTAAAAACTGGATCACCAATGGCAACAGCGCCAGTGTTTACCTGGTGATCGCCCAAACAGATCCTGCTAAAGGCAGCAAGGGCATCAATGCATTTATTGTTGAGAAAAACTGGCCCGGCGTTGCTGTTGGCGCCAAAGAGAACAAACTCGGTATCCGCGGAAGCGATACGCACAGCATATTGTTTACAGATGTAAAAGTTCCGAAAGAAAACCGCATCGGGGAAGACGGCTTTGGATTTAAGTTTGCGATGAAAACCCTGGCCGGCGGCAGGATCGGCATTGCTTCACAGGCGCTGGGTATTGCCAGTGGCGCTTATGAACTGGCGCTTAACTACAGTAAACAACGCAAGGCTTTCGGCACAGAGATCAAAAATCACCAGATCATCCAGTTCAAACTGGCCGACATGGCTACCCGTATTGAAGCAGCCCGTTTGCTTTGCTTCAAAGCGGCCTGGGAAAAAGAT
>JAFDXA010000071.1 GCA_018268185.1 Bacteroidota bacterium | reverse complement strand
CCAAATGAAACGATCCTGCTGCGATCATTCAACAAAGTGAATAAATATGCAGGCTTTTATACCTGTAAAGCAGATGAAGCCGCAGATCCTTTGGAGCTTACATCCGGTTCGTTTGCATACAGGATCCCGGTAAAAGCAAAAAATGCAGAAGCTTATATCGTTCAGCGTACCAATGTGAATGAATCGGAATTATTTGCCGGAAATGATCTCAAAGATATTGTGAAGCTCACCAATATTTCTGAGCAGCAGAAAGATTTCAACTGGCTAAGTGCAGAACTTGTTCGCTGGAAAATGTTTGATGGAAAAATGAGTGAAGGTATCCTTTACAAGCCCGAAAATTTTGATCCCAAAAAGAAATATCCCATCATCTTTTACTTCTATGAACGTAATGCTGATAATCTTTATAATTACCTTACACCGGCGCCCAGCGCTTCAACCATCAACATCCCTTATTTTACCAGCAATGAGTATCTCGTATTCGATCCGAATATTTACTATAAAACCGGCGAGCCCGGCGAAAGCGCTTATAACAGTGTGGTAAGCGCCGCGAAATATTTGGCAAAGATGCCCTGGGTAGATAGCACGCGGATGGCTATACAGGGACAAAGCTGGGGTGGTTACCAGGTGGCTTATCTTGTTACCCGCACAAACATTTTCAAAGCGGCCAGCGCCGGTGCTCCTGTGAGCAACATGACAAGCGCCTATGGCGGCATACGATGGGGCAGTGGATTGAACAGGCAGTTTCAATACGAAAAGCAACAGAGCAGGATCGGTGCAACACTTTGGCAACGCCCCGATCTCTACATAAAAAACTCTCCATTATTCCAGGCTGATAAAGTAAATACGCCACTCCTGATCATGCACAACGATGCAGATGGCGCTGTGCCCTGGTACCAGGGAATTGAATACTTTACGGCATTACGCAGACTGGGAAAGAAAGTGTGGTTGCTTGAATACAATGGTGAAGATCATAACCTCGTGGAAAGAAAGAACAGGAAGGATCTTTCGATTCGCCTCGGGCAGTTTTTTGATTATTACCTGAAAGATAAAAAACCAGCCAACTGGATAAAGAACGGTTTACCCGCTGTTGATAAAGGCCGCGACTGGGGCCTGCAGGTTGAATAATTACACTTTATTTACAAAGCTGAAAGTTTACGCAATCTTGATGATTGCTATGCATTGGTTCGTGTCTCCTACGCATTGGTTCGTGTCTCACGAACCAGCCTGGAGGAAAATGCAGCGAATCCTTTTTTGTATTTTGGAGAAGCAAGATGATATACAAAAGGGAATAGAATATCTTCATCATGTAGCGCCCCTGCTGCAAATTTTAATGGTACAAGAAATTGCATTTTATTTACAAAAGTGAAAGTTTACGCAATCTTGCTGGTTGAGGTATGAAGCAAGCTGTACCGTTCTAATTTTACCCAAAAACAGATGCCGGGTAATAACGACCAGTCGCCGCACATACTGAATACATCAGCAACATTGCTTGGAATATGCTTCGTGGTACTTACTTCTCTCAACGTGATGAATCTTACACAGAGAACCATCATGGACGAACTGACCACATTGGCCATTGTAATGTTCATGGTGAGCAGCCTCTTATCTTTCATTTCAATGAGAAGCAGGAAAGGCATCAGCTACAGGTACGAACGGGTTGCTGATTTTGTTTTTCTTGCCGGATTGCTTTTTTTATTCGTAACTACTATGCTGCTGGCATTGAATATCATCCGGTAATGGCTGCAATGAAGTAGTTTTGCCGATTGAAGGATATAGCTAGATTTAGCTATTTTATTTGAAAACCTCAATTTATAAGTTTGTTTAAAGTACAGGTGATAAAATGGGTAGCCGGTATTTTTCTGGCTGTATTCATTGTTTCGTGCAATACCGGAAGTGATTCGGAAGGCGGAGTTGTTGAAACAGGTAAGGCTGACACCAGTTATACTTACTTTGCCAAACCTGATTCAACCTATGAAGTGGTGAATGTGGAAGGGTATTATGTATGGAAGGTTGATGCTGTAAAGAAGACCATCCGCAGAAATCCGGCATTGAGGTTACATGTTGCAGATATAGATTCCATTATTCATGGTCTCAATCAGCAATATCCTGAGATACAACTCAGCAAGATTGCTATACAGCATGATACTTTAGTGCTTTTTATTAAGGATGCCCTGTATTTTACAAACCAGATGGGATCAAGTGGCCCGGCACAATACCTGGCACAGGCAGTTATCAACCTTACTTCGGTGCCCGGCATAAAGTATGTGCACATTGATCTGAAAGAAGGTGAGCACGCTGGCCCTGGAACCTGGAGCCGGAAAGATTTTCCGGGTTATATCATTATCCGGTAATCGATGCTGCTGGAGGTATTTTAATCACATATCAGGAAGTCGCATTAAAAATTTCCGGGATCAACCCGGCGGGTACATCATTGTGCGTTTTGTAAACCCATGTACTGTTTTACGATCCACAATTTCAAACACAGCTTATCCTCCTGTTACCAGTAAAATTTAAAAAAAGCAGGATCATGTTACTCTTTCGGTCATTGCCGGTGATAATAGTTCTATTTTTCTTCTGTATCGATTCGGAAGCTCTCGTGCGTTATGTGAAGCCGGGAAGTGCCGGAACTGCGCCATATTTAAGTTGGGGAACTGCCAGCAACGACCTGCAGGCCGTAATAAATGCCAGCAGCAGCGGCGACCAGATATGGGTGGCAGCGGGTACCTACAAGCCCAACCGAAGAGCCGACGCAACTGGTATTATTACACCCAACGACCGTTTCAATGCCTTTGTATTAAAGCCAGGTGTAAAAATTTACGGCGGATTTAAAGGAACAGAGCTGAGTTTAAGTGCACGTAATTATGCAGTTAATGTAACAACCCTTTCAGGCGATATCGGCATAGCCACTTTAAACACAGACAATTGTTATCACGTAGTAATAAGTGCAGGTTCTGTAGGTTCTGCGGTATTGGATGGGTTTACCATAACACGAGGTAATGCCAACGGCGCCACAGATATTACTGTAAATGCACAAACAATTTATAGTGATGATGGTGGCGGGGTATTTGTAACATCATCTTCTCCTGCAATTGGCAATTGTAAGATTATAAGTAATTTATCTTCTAATCATGGGGGTGGGTTGTTTATTATTTTCTCTTTATCAGCTATCACAAATACCAGCTTTACAAATAATACGGCTAAATATGGAGGAGGTATGTTTAATGGAATTGGATCGGCTGGAACTATAAGTGGTTGTTTATTCAATGGCAATTCTGCCTCTATTGATGGTGGAGGATTATTTCACGGTCCTCTCGGACCAATTGCCAACAGCGTATTTTCGGGTAATGCTGCTACTAATAGCGGAGGGGCAATATACATCAATGGTTTTGATGCATCGATAACGAACTGTATAATAGCTGGTAATGTCGCTTCTAATTCTGGGGGAGGTATCTTCATAACTAATAGTGGTGTTAGAATATTAATTAACTGTGTTGTGTGGGGTAATTTAGCCAATACGACTAACAATATTGGCGCAGGTACAATCTCCTATAGTTTAATAGAAGGCGGCTACGCAGGCACCGGCAACATCAATGCCGATCCGCTGTTTGTAAATCCTTTGCCTGCCTCCTCCGCACCAACAACCGGCGGCGATTACCACCTGCAGCGTTGCAGCCCCGCACTGGATGTGGGCAATAATGCAGCTATACCCGGCGGCATTACCACCGACCTGGATGGCAACCCCCGCATTTTTAATACCACCGTGGATATGGGTGCTTATGAAAAGCAATATGCCCTGCCCGATGCTAACGGTATCGTATATGTTGATAAGACAAAAAGCGGTGACGGTAAAACCTGGGTCAATGCGGTAACAGAACTCGCTGACGCATTGAAAGCTGCAAAGAGCAACACAGCCATCACAGAAATATGGGTAGCCAAAGGAACTTATTATCCTTTGTATGATGCAGCAACGCTGGGCTGTGCACCCGCTGATAACCGCGATAAATCTTTTGTACTGGTTAATGATGTAAAAGTGTATGGAGGTTTTTCCGGAGGAGAAACCGATACGGCAGGAAGGGATTTTGTTGCCAACGAAACCATTCTCAGCGGAGATTTCAATAATGATGATATAATAACCGGTAGCGGTGCTACATTATCCATTTCTAACAATACGGAAAATTCATATCATGTGCTGGGAAGTGCCGGGGCTGCGGGCACGGCAAGGTTAGATGGATTTACAGTACAAAAGGGCAATGCCGATGGATCGAATACTATTACAGTAAACACACAAGCTATTCGCAGAAATAGGGGCGGGGGGATGTATAATTATCTATCATCACCCATTATCACTAATTGTACGTTTACGGGTAATTTGGCTACCTATGGCGGGGGGGTGTATAATGATGTGTCGTCACCCATTATCACCAAGAGTAAGTTTACGTGCTATTCGGTTATAACCGGCGCGGGGATGTATAATTATTTTTCATCACCCACTATCTCCAATAGTACGTTTACGGGTAATGCGGCTACTACCCATGGCGGAGGGATGTTTAATTATTCGTCATCACCCATCATCGCCAATAGTTCGTTTGCGGGCAATTTGGCTCTCTACGGCGATGGCGGGGGGATGTATAATTATTATTCATCATCACCCACTATCTCCAATAGTACGTTTACGGGCAATTCGGCTTCCACTGGTGGCGGCATATTAAACAGCAACACTAGTACAGCTGTAATAAAAAACAGTATTGTATGGGGTAACAAATCGGGTACACTAATTAATAACATATTAGGCACAGCAACAGTTACCCATAGCCTTGT
>JAFDXA010000070.1 GCA_018268185.1 Bacteroidota bacterium | reverse complement strand
TGCTGTTCTGAAATCATCAATTATGATATCTGCACTGGAAAGATCCTGGTTGCCTGAATTAGGATTATAATAACCAATGCATTTCATGCCGGCTGATTTCGCTGCCATAACACCATTGGCGCTGTCTTCAATTACCATGCAATGGTTTGCTTCAATGCCATAATATTCGGCTGCTTTTAAAAATATATCCGGCTCAGGTTTACCCCTGGTTATATCTCCTCCGCTTACAATATAATCAAAGTAAGAACCTATGCCAAGTTTCTCGAGTATGAGGTTTATATTTTTCCGCATACCGGATGAAGCGATACTGATTCCGAAACCTCCTCGTTTAAGCCATTGTAAAAATTCAACAACGCCGGCTGTTGGCTGAATTTCCTGCTCAAGTAACATTTTATACTTCATTTGCTTTTCCGTTTCAATATAATATTCAATTGACTCAGGAAGCATATTATTTGTTTTCAATTGCTGCCAGAATATTTTTGCTGATATGCCGATGAAGCGATGGTGTTCTTCGGCTGATAACTTAATACCAAGTTCTTTAAACCAGGCCTGGTTCATATCCATATACAGTTTTTCACTGTCGAACAAAACGCCGTCAACATCAAATATGAATATCTTTTGCATTTGAACGGTCATCAGTGATCAAGCATGTTTATTAGTTATCTCCAGTGCTGGAAATCTGATCAGCTTGTTCTTTATCAATATACCGATTATAATGATCATTCCTCCCACGAATGAAATAAAAGAAGGAATTTCTTTTAAAAAAATATATCCTGTAAAGACTGCAATAAAAGGAATCAGGAACAGGTAACTGGCAAAATTGCTCATCTTGTATTTCGACAATATGAGTGCAACAATGAGGTAGGCTATGCTACCGGGAAAAAGCCCGAGAAAAATCAATGATGCTACGTGTACAGTATCCGCATCGGTCAATTCAGTAAAAGGCTGATCTGTGAAAAAGAACATGAATATGGTTCCGGCCCAGATGGAATAAGCCGTCAGTTCGAGTGCCTGGTATCTTTTTAAAAGCCCTTTCTGCAAAACAAAATAAATACCCTGGCAGATGGCGGCAAGGAATATCAACAGGGCTTCAATATTTACAGAAAAGGATCTGTTTTTTGAAAAAATGATCACGGCGATACCAACCAGCGAGATGATCAACCCAACCCAATCTGCCTTTGCCAGGTGTTCATCTTTTTTCACAACCATCCATACAACAGCAATGAATGGGCTGGTATTGATGATAAAGCTTGCCAGGCCGGCATCAACTTTCTGTTCACCATAATTCAGCAACAGGTTGTAAGCGGCAAAACCGAGAGCGCCTAAAAGCAGGATAGATGGTATATCCTTCCATTGTGGAGCCTTGAATTTTCCGGGTATTGCTATTATGCCGAAACTGGCAGAAGCTACCAGGTACCTGAGGAATGCGAGGTTAGCCGGACTGAAACTTTCCAGGCCATGACGGATGGCAACAAAGGCTGTTGCCCATAAAATGAGCAAGAGGCTCACCAACAGCACATACCCGACCTTATTTGTTTCCATGAATATAATTTTAGTAAGAAGTTAGCTCCTGGTTTAAATTTTTCAATGTATATCTTTCTACAGCCGCTTTTTTTACATGAGGTTGCTATCATCCGAACATGCTGGCAGCTTGCGCAGTTAGCTTTTGCCGAATGTAGAATCAGTTACAAAACTATTCTGGTAAGTAACGCAGCTACAGACAAACCGGGGACATTTTGAGACATTGAATAACAATAACCCGGGGAGTTGAAAGGTGGTTGATTTATAAATCCGGGATACATGCATATACACAACAAGGAATACAGATGCAGCTTTAACCCTGTTGCGTCATCTGTATTCCTTGTTTATTACTGAAGAAAGAGAATCTTTATATAAAAAGCATGTGCACTCCTTCGCCGGAACTTTGTTTATAAAAGTCGCCTACTGTAATTACACCATCTACAGCTTCGTGGAGGTCTTCTTTTTTGTAGTGGAACATATCCATGGCCAGTTTACAGGCCCAGAGTTTTACTCCCGAAGCGCTGAGTATTTCCAGGAACTCAAGTACATCAGGCATATCGATTTTTTCCATTTCTTTTTTCATAATGTGTGTTGCAAGGGCTTCCATGCCGGGTAATCCGCCCAGCATCGTAGGCATGTGCATAGCCGGGTTGCCCACTGTTGCCACGTGGAGATGTTCCAGTTTCTTTTTATGTACGGCTTCGAGGCCGAAGAAAGTAAAAAACATTTCCGCTTCAATTCCTTCCATCCTGGCACCATTGGCCAGTACGAAAGCAGCATATACATTTTCCAAGGTTCCTTTAGAAAGGATGATCATCATTTTTTTGATTTCTCCGTTATTTTCATTCATCGCTGATAGGTTTTACTGGTTAAATACAACTGGCAGGTTTTGGAATGCCTGCAATTCTGGTTGCAGTTTTCAGAGGAGCCACCGGGAATAACTGGTAGAACTCTTTAATGTCTACAACACCACTTTTGCCAACACGCCTGATGCTGAGGGCTACCTGGTTTTTTTGTTCGTTCTGCAGGTATTTCAGAACTTCCCAATGCCTGGGCGTTAGGCTTATATTAGCTTCGGAAGCCAAAGCCTCACCAACTTTTTCATCCCATTGGTTGAAATCAGTTAAATAACCTTCTTCATTTACGGTAATTGATTTACCTGCTATTGTCTTTTCCATGTTTTGTATTTTCTTTTTATATCTGATTAATTATATACTTTTCCTTTTTCCGACATGGTAGCCGAAACAAATGGGATGTGAGTGCCTTTCAGCAATACATTCCAGTATATCCACCTGAAAGCAAGTTTACCCATGTGATTCATCCGGCTTTCTTTCAGCAATCGAAGAGGGCCAATGCCTGCGAATGGGAAACTTCCTTCTACGGGTTCATGAGTATAATTGAAGTCGATAAGTAAAGCCTTGCCATTGCCTGTTTCAATAAAACAGTTTGCATGCCCGTCAAATTCTTCTTTCAGGGGTTCTCCGTTTACAAAATGCAGGATATTGTCGGTGAGTATTTCTGCTTCAAAATGCGCAACAGAACCTGCTTTTGAAGCCGGGATATTGCTGGCATCTCCCAAAACGAAAATGTTTGAATGATCTTTTGATTGCAGGGTTGCTTTGTGAGTGGGCACATAGTTGAGGTCATCACCCATGCCTGAACGTTCTATCAATGCATCTCCTTTGTTGGTAGGCACAGTAACCAGCAGATCAAAAGGAATTGATCTGCCGCCGTAATCAATAATTTCCTTTTTCTCGTTATCAACGCTTTCTATGGCAAAATCACTTTCGATCTTTATTCCTTTATCATGCAGCAGGTGTTCAAGGGCTTCTGTAGCCTTTGGTTTGGTAAAAGCGCCGCTCAAAGGGGTAACATAGGTTATCTCCACTTTATCACGCAT
>JAFDXA010000006.1 GCA_018268185.1 Bacteroidota bacterium | reverse complement strand
ATGCCAGTATCGAACCACTTGCTGAAAAGAAGATCATTGTAGAAGCGCTCGACAGGAAAGAGCAGGAAATCTACGACTGGGCCCCGGCATTGCCGATCAATGGAAAACTTGACCTGCTTAAAGGAGTTTACAACAGGATCTATAAAGATTATGGAGTTCCTGCTGCGGGCTTCCGCCTCTCAACTTATGTGGATGCACCGGCGGGCTCGGGTCTTGGAACATCATCCACTTTAGTGGTTGCCATTCTCGGCGCTTTTGTAGAAATGCTGAAACTACCGTTGGGTGATTATGATATAGCGCATCTTGCTTTTGATATTGAAAGGAACGATCTCAAACTTGCCGGTGGCCGCCAGGATCAATATGCAGCAACTTTCGGCGGTGTGAATTTCATGGAATTTTATAAAGATGATAAGGTTATTGTGAATCCACTGCGTATCCGTCCGCAATACATGCACGAACTTGAAAACAACCTCGTGTTGTATTTCACTTCAACATCAAGAGAAAGTGCAGCCATCATAAAAGAACAGGTAAGTAATGTAAACAAACAGGATCTGAAAAGCATTGAGGCAATGCACCAGTTGAAAGAACAGGCTCGCATGATGAAGGAAGCCCTGCTCAAAGGAAAGCTGAATGAATTTGGTGAGATCCTTGACTTTGGCTTTCAGCAAAAAAGAAAGATGGCGCACAACATCAGCAACGACAATATCGAAAAGATATACGATGCTGCAAAAGCTGCCGGCGCAACAGGCGGAAAGATCAGCGGTGCCGGTGGCGGCGGATTTATGATATTCTATTGCCCCGGTAACAGCAACTACGCTGTAAAAGAAGCCCTGCTCGGTTTTGGCGGCGAGGTTAAAAAATATTCCTTTACCAAGTATGGGTTAACAAGCTGGACGATCTAGAAAGTATATACTGGTTCCTGGTAAAATTCTATAAAGCTTCCAGTATCCAGCATCCAGTGTCTCCCATCCGGTACACATCATCCCACACCAAACTCCGGCTAGCAATTATTCATCATCCCCCTCCCATCCCGTATCTTTGCACCTCAAAATAATCATTCATGCATACACAGATAGCAGGTATCATCAAAGCATCTATCGACGTTAAACAGCAGCTGCTGGAAGACAAAGCCATGCAACAAACGATTGCCGATTGTGTTGAGTTGCTTGTAAATACTTTCAGGAATGGTAACAAAGTGTTGTTTTGTGGAAATGGCGGAAGTGCTGCGGATGCCCAACACCTTGCTGCAGAATTCAGCGGAAGATTTTATACCGATCGTGAAGCTTTGCCGGCAGAAGCGCTTCATGTAAATACTTCTTACATCACTGCCGTTGCCAATGATTACAGTTATGATGTGGTTTATTCCAGGATGGTGCAAGGCATCGGCAGGGCCGGTGATGTTTTGGTTGGACTCAGCACTTCCGGTAACAGCGGCAATATCATCAAAGCATTTGATGCTGCTCATGCAAAAGGCATGAAAACAATCGGCTTTACAGGAGCAACCGGTGGCAAGATGAAAGACATCTCGGATTATCTCGTCAATGTACCTTCAACAGATACTCCACGTATCCAGGAAAGTCATATCATGATCGGGCATATCATTTGCCAGCTGGTAGAAGAAAAATATTTTGCAAACGCATAAGCATGGAAAAACAGGCCATCATTTTAGCAGGCGGTTTGGGCACACGTTTAAGATCAGCAGTACCTGACCTTCCTAAATGCATGGCTCCTGTTGCCGGTAAACCATTCCTGTATCATGTGATCAGGTACCTGCAGGAAGAAGGCGTTGACAGTTTTATTTTCTCACTCGGATACATGCATGAAGTGATAGAAGCATTCCTGCTTCAAAACTACCCATTGCTGGATTACCAGATATCTATTGAGGAAGAACCCCTGGGAACGGGCGGCGCCATTAAACTGGCCATGTCGAAATCAACTCAAAAAAATATACTGGCCCTGAATGGCGATACCATGTTCAGGATCGATACCGATAAACTATTGAGTTTTCACAACCAGCACAACGCAGCATGCACACTGGCTCTAAAACCAATGCACAACTTCGATCGTTATGGTGTGGTTGACATCAACAAGGAAGGTTATGTACAATCTTTCAAAGAGAAACAGTTTTATACAAGCGGCCTGATCAATGGTGGCATATATGCCATTCATACTGCAGATTTCATGAACCTTGATCTTCCTGCAAAATTTTCGTTTGAAAAAGACTACCTCGAGAAATATTTTAATTCACAAAAAATGCTTGGCCTGGTACAGGATGAGTACTTCATAGATATCGTGATACCGGAAGACTTACAGAAAGCCAATGTTGAATTTGAAAATCAGCCAACTTAAAAATCAGAAACTATATAGCCGTAAATACTGTATTAAATTGAGTCATTTCCAAATTTTCAAATTAACTGATGCTTGATCTCAAAAACATAACCCCTTCCTGGACATTATTCCTCGATCGTGATGGCGTTATCAATTATGAAAAGCACAAGGATTATATCCATAACTGGGATGAGTTCAGGTTTTACGAAGGTGTACCGGGAGCTTTTAAAATATTCGCTGCCCTATT
>JAFDXA010000069.1 GCA_018268185.1 Bacteroidota bacterium | reverse complement strand
GAATTTTATTACTAATACGGATGCCATGCTGAATAAAGATCCAAAGGCTCAGGCGCAATTGGAAATTTGCCTGGTAAGAATGCCGAACCAGAACCTGGCTGATGATGATGCACGGGCACTCTATGAATACATGAGAAAAAATGATGGTGTTAAATAAACTCTATAATAACCAATAACTACAGTTATGAAAAAGATCAGTCTATATCTAAAAATGTTTGCCATAGTACTGGCAATACTGATGCTGAAATCATGCAAACCCAAAAATGCAGGTTCAGCAGTTAATTCAGATGCAGCCAGTAAAGCCTATGTGGCTCCGGGTAAATACGACGCATTTTACAATTTCGTTTCCGGTGGTTTCAGCGGGCAGATGAGTGTATACGGCCTTCCCAGCGGAAGACTGCTGCGGGTGATACCTGTATTCTCTGTTGATCCTGAAAAGGGTTATGGCTACAGTGAAGAAACAAAACCAATGCTTAATACTTCTCATGGCATCGTTCCATGGGATGATCTTCACCACACAGAACTATCGCAAACAAATGGAGAAATAGACGGCAGGTGGGTGTTTGCAAACGCAAATAATACACCGCGGGTGGCTCGTGTAGACCTTAGTAGTTTCCGAACTGCAGAGATCATTGAGTTACCCAACAGCGCCGGTAACCACAGTTCCCCATTCATCACAGAAAATACAGAGTACGTTGTGGCGGGAACACGCTTTAGTGTGCCACCGGATGATGTAAATGGTGATGTGCCCATCAACACTTACAAACAGAATTTTAAAGGATACCTCAGTTTTATCAGTGTGGGTAAAGATGATGGCAAAATGGATATAGCTTTCCAGATACAATGCCCGGGGGTAAACTTTGATCTTAGTCATGCCGGTAAAGGAAAATCACATGGCTGGTTCTTCTTCAGCTGCTACAATACAGAACAGGCAAATACATTGCTCGAAGTGAACGCCTCACAACGTGACAAGGATTTTATCATGGCAGTTAACTGGAAAAAAGCAGAAGAATACCTGAAGGCAGGCAAGGGAAAAAAAGTGGCAGTTAAATATGCACACAACACCTACAGTGAAAAATCACATACAGCGGTTTCGGAGATCAAAACAGAAGTTACCGTGCTCGATTCTAAAGAGCTGAAAGACATCTGCTATTTTATTCCCTGTCCGAAATCACCACACGGCTGTGATGTTGATCCTACCGGTGAATACATTGTAGGCAGTGGTAAACTTGCTGCATTGATTCCTGTATTCAGTTTCGATAAAATACAAAAGGCAATTGCCGACAAAGCATTTGAAGGCGATTATGATGGAGTTCCTGTTATCAAGTACGATGCAGCATTGCATGGTGAAGTAAAGAAACCAGGGCTCGGACCTTTGCATACAGAATTCGACGGTAAAGGAAATGCTTATACAACTTTCTTTGTATCAAGCGAAGTAGTAAAATGGAATATCCAGGATCTGAAAGTATTAGATCGTGTACCTACTTACTATTCTGTTGGCCACTTGTGTGTGCCTGGTGGTGATAGTAAAAAACCAAATGCAAAATATGTTATTGCTTACAACAAGATCACCAAAGACCGTTACCTGCCTACCGGCCCGGAACTGGCGCAAAGTGCACAACTCTATGACATCAGCGGTGATAAAATGCAGTTGATTCTTGATTTTCCTACTATCGGGGAACCCCACTATGCACAGGCTGTAGCGGCCGATGTGATCAAAAACCGTTCACTTAAGTTTTACAAGATCGATGAAAATCAAAATCCGTATGTATCAAAAGGAGAAGGAACAACCAAGGTTGTAAGGGAAGGCAACAAGGTACATGTTTACATGACCTGTATCCGTTCGCATTTTTCACCTGATAATATTGAGGGAATTAAAGCTGGAGATGAAGTTTACTTTCATGTTACCAATCTTGAACAGGATTGGGATGTGCCTCATGGTTTCGCTATCAAAGGAGCTAACAATGCCGAGTTGCTCATTATGCCCGGTGAAACACAAACACTTAAATGGATGGCAGAAAAACCAGGTATCTTTCCTTTCTACTGTACCGACTTTTGCAGTGCACTCCACCAGGAAATGCAGGGATACTTGAGGGTTTCACCCGCAGGAAGCAGTTTGCCTATCAGCTTTAGCACCGGTAAGAATATTCCGAAACCTGATAGTACCAATACAAAATAGATAATTGGCTGGCCGGTGAGTTTACTTTTCATTTTGTACCGGCCGGCTTTTTCAAACTCTAAATATTGATGTTATGAAAAATTTCAGATTGATTTTCGTAATAAGCATGCTGGTCATGTTATTTGCCTGCAACGATGAGAAAAAAAATAACGCAGCCTCAGCCGGAACTCCTGAAACACCGGCGCCTGCAGCAGGCGGGCAGGAAGCGGTGCAGGATGATGTATCTGCGAAGGATATTGTGAAAGTAGCTGTTGGATCCAAAGATCATACAACATTGGTGGCAGCTCTGAAGCAGGCCGACCTGGTTACTTCTCTTTCCAACGCTGGTCCCCTTTCACAGTATTTGCACCCGTGAATGCGGCTTTTGATAAACTTCCTGCCGGTACAGTAGATGGTTTGATGAAGGATGACAAAAAAGCCGATCTGCAGAATATCCTGCAATATCATGTAACTGTTTCTGCTATCAAGGCGGAGAATCTTGTGGATGGACAAACACTGGGAATGGTGAATGGCGACAATGTAACTGTAAGTGTAAAAGACGGGAAGATCATGCTCAACAATTCAGCCACTATTATAGCTTCTATTCCTGCCTCCAATGGTATGATACATGTAGTAGATGGAGTATTGCTTCCTCCCGCAAAATAGTAAAGTGCCAACTGAACGGTAGCCACTGCATTCAAGATTTTAAATAACCATATTATGAAAAACAAGATGAGTAATATTAGCCGGTTGCTGCTGATCTTAGCGGCAATTGGCCTTGCTCTCGTGCTTCGTGAACCTATCTGGAGAATAGATCTCGATGCACCTCAATATCCGGAAGGCCTTACACTGAAAATTTATGCTCATGAGTTGGGAGGTGATGTGGCGATTATCAACGGCCTGAATCATTACATCGGGATGAAAACCCTGCACAAAGAAGATTTTATTGAGTTTACAATATTGCCTTATTGCGTTGTGTTTTTTGCTGCTGCTTGTTTATTGGCAGCAGTAGTCAACCGGAGAAAAATGCTTCATTGGCTTTTTATACTTTTTGTAGCCTTCGGTATCATTGCCATCATTGATTTCTGGAGATGGGAATATAACTATGGCCACAATCTTGACCCCAATGCTGCGATCATTGTTCCGGGTATGGCCTACCAGCCTCCACTGATCGGCTTTAAACAGCTGCTGAATTTTGGCGCCTATTCAGTTCCTGATACCGGTGGCTGGATATTTATCGGTGCCGGCTTCCTCTTACTTATATGTGTATTGCTGGAGTGGAACAGGTACAGGAAAATGAAAAAGAGTTCATTAATGCCTTTGCTGCTCTTTTCTTTTTTAACCCTGCTGTTGAATGGATGCAAACAGGGGCCGGAGCCTGTTGTGCCGGGAAAGGACAATTGCTATTTCTGCAAGATGACAATTACAAATGCTTCCTATGCTGCGGAACTGGTTAGTGTGAAAGGGAAGGTCCATAAATTTGATGATCTGCATTGCCTGTTGACATTTATAAAATCAGGTATGGCAGATCAGTCACAAATTCAAAATATCTATGCTGCTGATTTTGCCGGCGTACATGCCCTGGTAAATATTGAAGAAGCATTCTTGCTGCATGGAGAGAATATACACGGCCCCATGAATGGTAATGTTATCGTTTTTGCAAGCAACGATAGCCTGAAAAAATACGAAACGCAATTCAGCGCCTCACCTGTTAAATGGGATCAGTTGGTAAAATGAAATATGTTCTGCTGATATTATGCTTTTGTCTTGCTTCCCGGATCTATGGGAATAACATTCATGTAGGCGCAGGGAGAACCGTGAAAGAAGTGAAACTGGCGCTGAAGTTGGCTCATGATGGGGATACCATATTTGTTGATAAGGGAATATATTATGAGCAAAACATCATCATCAGCAGTCCTGTTGTTCTCATAGGCATTGATCATCCCGTACTGGATGGTGAGAAGAAATTTGAGATCGTTTCTGTAAAAGCAGATCATGTAACCATTGATGGATTTGTTTTGCAGCATACAGGCGTTTCTGCTATCAATGATTTTGCAGCAATAAAGATCTGCAACAGGAAATGTGTAAATATTGTCAACAACATTATTTCAGATGCTTTCTTCGGTATTTACTCGCAATACGGAACTTCATGTTTAATAAAAAATAACCGGTTGAAGGGAGCGGCAGTTGATGAACAGCACAGTGGAAATGGTATTCACTGCTGGAAGAGCGACAGCATGCAGATCATTGCCAATACAGTGGAAGGTCATCGTGATGGTATCTATTTTGAGTTTGTAACCAATTCGGTGATCTGGAGAAACACTTCTTTCAATAACCTGCGCTATGGTTTACATTTCATGTTTTCCAACGATGATGCTTATGTAAACAACATCTTCAGTGATAATGGAGCTGGTGTTGCAGTCATGTTTTCAAAGGGCGTAAAGATGTTCAATAATTATTTTGAAAAGAACTGGGGAGACGCCGCTTACGGCATCCTGCTGAAAGAAATAAACGACAGCTATATATCAGGCAATCATTTTGAAAAAAATACAATTGCTATTTACGCGGAAGGCGCAAATCGTATCAACGCAGAGAAAAATATTTTCAGCAATAACGGCTGGGCCATTCGTATACAGGCGAGCTGTACAGATTTTAAAATGAAGTTCAACAATTTTATCGGCAACACCTTCGACGTTGCCACCAACGGGAGCCTGGTGCTGAACAGTTTCGATAACAATTACTGGGATAAATATGATGGTTATGACCTTAACCATGATGGTGTGGGGGATGTCTGCTACAGGCCGGTAAGTGTTTACTCCATGATCGCAGAACAAAATCCCGCAGCTATGACGCTTTTCAGAAGTTTTATTACCAGCCTGCTGGATAAAACTGAAAAGCTGATGCCGACCCTGATACCGGAAAACCTGAAGGATAATTTTCCATTCATGAAACCTTTACCACTGTGATCATTGCCAACAACCTTTCAAAACGATTCGGGAAACTGCAGGCATTGGATAATGTATCTGTAAACTGCAACAAGGGCGAATGCATTGCACTTATCGGTCCGAATGCAAGCGGCAAGACCACTTTTATAAAGTGCATATTGGGCATGGTAATGTACGACAGCGGCTTCATAACATTCAATGGTAAGAATATTCTGCATGATTGGCAATACCGGGCTCATATAGGTTATATGCCCCAGGTAGGGCGTTATCCTGATAACATGACCATTGGCCAGGTGATCGGCATGATGAAAGATATAAGGCAGGTGCAACCCGCAAGGCTTGATGAAGACCTGATGCATTCATTCGGACTGGAAAAACTGAAGCAAAAAAGAATGCGTACCCTCAGTGGCGGTACCCGGCAGAAAGTGAGTGCAGCCCTGGCATTCCTGTTCAACCCGGAAGTGCTGATACTGGATGAACCCACAGCCGGCCTGGATCCTGTATCTTCTGAAATACTCAAAGACAAGATCATCAAGGAAAAAAACAAAGGCAAGCTCATACTGGTAACTTCTCATATCCTGAGTGAACTGGATGAACTTGTTACACAGGTAATCTTTATGCAGGACGGGAAACTCTGTTTTCATAAAACGATTGATGAGATCAGGGAGGAAACACAGCAGGAAAAATTGTCAAAAGCAATCGCAAGCATCATGACTAAAAGCAGTGTATGAAAAAGATTATTAAATACGTAGCAATAGACATCCTGAAGAATAAGATCATACTTACATACACGGTGTGCCTGTTCCTGTTTTCATTTTCTATCTTCAATGTGGAAGATATTCCTTCCAAGGGTTTGCTCAGCCTGTTAAATATCGTATTGATTATTGTGCCGCTAGTGAGTGTGCTCTTTCCGGCTATTTATGTGTATAACAGTTCCGAATTCATTGAATTGCTCGTGAGCCAGCCCTTGAAAAGAAAAACGATCTGGCTCAGCCTTTTTGCCGGTTTGTCTGCATCCATGGTATTAGCCTATTTCACAGGTGTTGGAATTCCTGTACTGATCTATCAGCCCGATGCAACGGGCCTTACCCTGATACTCACAGGCGCACTATTATCTGTTGTATTTGTGGCTATCGCCATGCTTGCAGCCATCCGCATCAGGGATAAGGCCAAAGGTATCGGCGTTGCTATCCTGTTGTGGCTTTATTT
>JAFDXA010000068.1 GCA_018268185.1 Bacteroidota bacterium | reverse complement strand
TGTTGAGATATTCTTTGAAGGAATGGTTCCGGAGGGGTCGGCAAATATTGTTTCCGGCTGATAGAGATATCTTACTGTTCCCAGTATCGACAAACTTTTTTCACCGCCTTCATAACCTCCCGTAACCCAGGCGCCGGCTTTATCGGCAATTGAATAATTTAATTTGTTTGTTGGAAATGCTGCGGCAAATCCACCCGAAAAATCAAGAAAGGGCCCTTTTCTTTCAATACGGAAATCCCTGGCTTTCTTTTTAAGTTCGGCCTGCATATTGCTGTTCTCCGCCAAACGCTGTATTCTTTTTTCTGTCATCAGTTTCTGGAGGGCTTTATTCACCGCTTCATCTGCTTTTTTATACTCGTCGCTGTCTTCATCCTCGATGTTATCTCTTTTTTCAATAAGCGCCAGGTAAGCGCTGTCATTGATCACTTCGTCGAGTGAAACGGTGATCATTTTAGTGATCCTTTTCTGCATGGCTACAATTTCCTGGAAGCGGGTCTCGGTTTTTTCAGACCAGTTTGGACGAACAATGGAAAACTTGATACCAAGTGATGCTTTGTAAAATGATTTACCGGTAAGTGTGTCTTCATCCTGTCGGATGCCGGTAGAAACCACGAATGACTGCCACATGATATCTCCCGTTTTGCAACTGTTGAGGTCTTTCAGCGCCAGTATTTTACTGCCGAACAATGCGGCCGGTGAAAGATCAAGTGCATAACTCGTAGGAAATTTTGCCAATCCATCTGTTGCATTGTTTACAGACAACCAGAATGACGAAAGATCAGTAGGGCGCTCAATGGTATTCGGCGCAATATTCAATAACTGTGCAGCAGGTGATGAAGGCGATCTCAGCAGGTCAACACCTTCTTCTGTATTTTCCTGTGCAGATGCAGAAATGATGATCCCCAGTAAGAGGATGGTGAATTTTATTTTTGTTTTCATACTATACTTATTAATCGGTAAAACGAATCACGAAAGCAAGATCTACCTGTTCGCCTTCTTCATCAACAGTTACACTGAATTTCTTTTCAAAATCCCTTTCTCCTCCTTTTACTTTCACCGTAACTGTTATCTTGTTTGAATCTTCTGCAGTATCAACCACATTGCCTGTTATTTTCAGGATTTTTTTATCGAGATCCTCATTGTTACCAATCAGCAGGTTTTTCACTGATACATTGGAACCGTGCACCAGTTTCTTTGAATCCAGTTTTACATCAATATCGGGGCTCTGGCCTTTGTCGCCAATGATTACATCCAGTGTAACGGGGCTGTCATCGTTTTTGATTTTATATCGCTTGTCCATTGTAAAAACAAGCATTGATTGATCCTGGGGCATAGATTATGTTTTTATGATGAGTAAAATATTATTTTCTCCTGGCGTCGCCGGGCAGGTATTTTCCGGTAAGCTGTTTGTATGCATTGGAAGTTCTTTCACCTGCTTTCCCATCCCGTAGCAAAGGAAAACCGGCTTCATTCAGTAATACCTGCAGGCGCCTTGCGTCTTCATTTACAATATTCGGTGCATACCTGACTGTTTCTCCCAACTCACGGATAAGCCTTACACGATTGAGCTGCTGATCGCTGAACGTAATCACCTGCATTTCTGCAAGCCTTCTCAATATAGTGGCCGTGCCTGCCTGTTTGCTTACCAGTTCAGGATCGTACACAGCATCAGCGCTGAACTTTCCTTTTGTATAATGATTGCTGAAACTCCAGAGATAAGGACTGGGAATTTTTATTGAATTTCTCCTGTATCCAAAGCCATTATACTTTTCAAAAAGAAAAAGCATACCGGCGATGCTCCAGTCATTCACTTTATCAAACCCTTCATGCAGCAAAGCATCTGTAGCGCTTTCCTTAAAGCTGAATGGCGGGTTGCCGTTCTTTGGCAAACCTCTGGGAACATGTACTGTTCTTGCTGTAAGCGGATCTCCATTATGCAGGTGCTTTTTAAAATCAAGATTGCATTCCATGGCGTGAATAATGCCTATAAAATACCAGGGAATATTCAATGGTTTGCCGATTGCTTCGTAAGTAACCTTGCTGCCCGTGATGCTTAGAGCAATTCTATCTATAGCAGCAAAATTTCTGCTGTTGATGATGCAGGTATTGAACAACTGTTCATATTCCGGCCTTAGTTCTTCCAGAGTAGGCATGGGTTTGTTGTTTAAATTGTTACTGAAAACGGTAATGAAGATCTGAGAACAGAAGGTGAATATTCATGAGCCAGGTACGGTATATCAAATGAGGATTGGCTTGTATGAAATTAATGATTTATTAAAACAATCAAAATTTTTATTGAAGGCGAATCCGGAAAAAAAAGTCTGCACACAATGAACTGCTTACTGTAAAGCATAAGCAAATAAAAAAGCTGCTTCCGGCAGAAACAGCTTTTTAAAGTGGAGAATACCAGACAATGAACACCACAAATGAAAAGCAATGATTTGTAAACTCTATATTACTCCATCGAATTAATTTATTTACCTCGCCGTTTTAAAAATTCAATTTCCCGGCGTAAGTCAATATTTATCTCTAGTTGATTATTATACTTTTCAAGTGTTGAAAAATATTTTTCCCGAAACTGCCCTTCCTTTTTTTCATCCCCCGGCTCACAGTCAAAAAAATAACACACGGTAATATCGAGAACCTCCGCACACTTTTCGAGCGTATCAACTCGAAAGGAATTTTCCTTAATTGACTTGTGGAAACCTGCATCGGTAAGGCCGACAGCCCCCGCCAAAGTTTTAATAGTAAGGCCCTTTATCCGGGTTAAATTTTTCAGTTTTTCGTAATTCATAAAAAAAAGTTTACCAAAAATTTGTTTTGTAACTAAACTTTTGTTTTGTTTGCACTCAATTACTTTTTTGCGCTCGGGTGCAAATTTGTAGTTGATACATTTTACACCTTTTACGACAAACTCAAAAATTTATGTGCGAACAAAAAAAAGCTGAAGCCCTTGAACCTAAATACAGGATCATGGAGCTTATCCGTAAAGGTTACGGGGAACTAGGTTCTAAAACAGGTTTGGAACAATTGGCAATTCATTGCCGGTTGCGTAATAAACGAACCGTAAGCGATTGGATAAAGATACCCGCCGGATCAGATGAAACTATTAGCCACCTGGTTTTGCCTTTGGTTCTT
>JAFDXA010000067.1 GCA_018268185.1 Bacteroidota bacterium | reverse complement strand
TTAAAACTTCTGTTTGATAACTTTCAGAATTCCAGGCGAAAAAACTAAATTCATTATTCAAAACCAGTTTCATGAATAAGAAAATAATACGCTCATTTTTGATCACCTGCTTCATCTCTTCCATATCCTTCGCACAGGACAAAGAAAAAAATGCAGAGCCACAGATCAGGCAGTACTGGTTTGTTATGCTTATGAAAGGAACGAACCGTACACACGACTCGGCTACTGCAGCAAAGATCCAGCAGGGGCACCTGGCCAATATCACCCGGCTGTACAACGAGGGTAAACTAAAAGTGGCAGGTCCTTTTGGTGATGATGGCGCCTGGAGAGGTATTTTTGTTTTTGATTGTGAAACTAAGGAGGAAGTAGAAAAACTACTTCAATCCGACCCTGCCATCGCAGCAGGCAGGCTCGCTTATGAGATCCATCCCTGGTGGACTGCCCCTTCAGGAAGTTTTAAACCCGGAATTCCAACCAAAGAAAATTAAAACAGGATCAATCATGTTGCAGGAAGAACTGTTCAATTCTGTATTAAAAGAGGAAGTTTATAAGTATGGCGAGATAAGATCTTTCCCGTCTGAAACCGTTATTCTAAACCCGCATTCTTATATCAAAGTGATACCGATCGTGCTCTCCGGCAGCATCAAGGTAATGGAAACAGACGAAGAAACACAAGAGATCCTGCTGTATTATATCAAGCCCGGGGAGAGCTGCATCATGTCTTTCCTGGCGGGAATACGCAATGAAACAAGCAAGGTGAAAGCCGTGATAGAGGAAGATGCAGAAGTGTTGCTGGTGCCGGTAGAGAAAGCTTCTGTGTGGACCCGGCAGTTTCCTGAATGGGCTGATTATATCTTCTCCCTTTATCAAAAACGTTTTGAGGAATTGCTCGAAGTGGTAAATGCCGTAGCCTTCCGCAAACTGGATGCAAGATTATTACACCTGCTCAAACAGAAATCAACTCTTTTTAAGTCAGATACAATCCCCGTAACCCACCAGCAACTGGCTGATGAACTGGCCACCCAAAGGGAAGTCGTAAGCCGCCTGCTAAAACAGATGGAAAAAGAAGGCATCGTAAGCCTGTCCCGAAATAAAATATCCCTTCTGTGACGTAGGTCACAATTTTACTCCCGCAACACAGGTAATTTTGTTTTTGTAAGCATGTATGATGATCAGCTTACACATTATTCATCAATTAAATCTTTCAAAATGAAACCAAATGTAGGTAAGGCCGACAAAATGATCAGGTTGCTACTGGCAGCAGCATTACTCGGATTGTATTTTGGACTCTTTTCAGGTGAAAAATGGGGCATTGTATTGCCGATACTGGCTGCAGTGATGGTGCTCACCAGTTTTATCAGTTTCTGCCCGCTCTATACAATTTTCGGAATCAATACCTGTAAAACCAAAAAGTAAGTAACAATGGCTCAGCATGAAATAGAAACCCAGTGGATGGGTAAGATGCAGTTCAATGCGCTGGTGAATGGGCACACCATTGTTATGGATGCACCGGAAAGAGTTGGGGGAGAAGATAACGGCCCCATTCCAAAACCTTTTGTGCTTACCGCTTTGTCGGGCTGCACGGGAATGGATATCATTGCGATCCTGCGCAAAGAAAACAAACCGGTAAAGGAACTAAACATAAAAGTAACCGGCGAACTTACAAAGCAGGCGCCGATAGCCTACAACGCTATCCATGTGATTTACGAGTTTGCAGGGGATGAGGAGGCAAAAGAAGCCGCCATGGATGCAGTAACAGTTTCACAGGAAAAATATTGCGGTGTGAGCTATATGCTCAAAAAAGCGCTACCCGTAACCTGGCAGGTTATTTACAACGGGAAAGAAATTTTTAACAACAAACCAGAATCAATTTTATCATGATCGGAGCAATTAAAAGCATGCTGGGCATCGGCCCGCAAACAGATTATAAACAATTGGTAAATGACGGAGCCGTTATCGTTGATGTACGCAGCAGGGCTGAATTCGATAGCGGTCACATCAGGGGTTCCGTTAATATTCCCGTAGATCAGCTTGCACAGAATCTCGGTAAACTCAAAGACAAGAACAAACCTGTTATCACCTGTTGCGCTTCAGGAATGCGCAGCGCAGCCGCAAAAAACATACTCAGGTCAAACGGATATGAGCATGTTTACAATGGTGGCGGCTGGACCAGCCTCAGGGCGAAATTGTAATTCCCATATTTGAAGTTATCTCTTTCATTAAATTGGGGAATAAATCCCGGTTGATATGAAACTGATAACGAAGATCAGGCTGTTGCTAATATTTTTTATGATCGCATTGGTGGTTAGCGGCGCTACCGCCATGCCTGCTGAAACAGGTTTGCGCTGGCTCATGCAATACCGGGATGCTATGCCGGATTTGATGGGCAATTGGTTGCAGACCTGTTATTATGCACTTGTTGACACCAACTCGAAATACCCTTTCCTGGCCTATGGATATGATTGGCTTGCCTTTGCTCATTTTGTTATAGCCCTTTCCTTTATTGGTCCTCTGAAAGATCCGGTGAAAAATATCTGGATCATTGAATGGCAGATACTGTGTTGTATTGCTGTACTGCCGTTGGCATGGATTGCCGGCCCCATCAGGCAGATACCTGTATTTCATATTTTAATAGATTGTAGCTTTGGTATCCTGGGTATTATTCCATTGATGATATGCAGGAACTGGATAAAAAAACTGTCAACAAAATGAAAACCTACTCTTACCTGGCATTGGGCGATAGTTACACAATAGGCGAGCAGGTTCCGCTTTTTGAATCATTCCCTTACCAGGCGCTTGCACTGCTCAGGAAGGCTGATATCAGTAGTAACAACCTGCAGCATCATTTTGCAGCGCCGGAAATACTGGCAAAGACCGGCTGGACGACCGATGAACTGGCGGCAGCGATTGGGCAGACTATCTTTCTTCCGCAATATGATTTTGTAAGCCTGCTGATCGGTGTAAACAATCAATACCGGGGAAGAACGGCAACTGATTTCAAAAATGAATTTGATTTATTGTTGCAGATGGCGATTCAGTTTGCCGGTGGAGATGCTTCGCGTGTTTTTGTATTGAGTATTCCTGATTGGGGTGTTACGCCATTTGCAAAAGACAGGGATAGAAACAAAATTGCGAATGAAATTGATGCCTTCAACGCCGTTTGTAAAACAGCTGCGGAAGCATCAAACTGTCATTTCATTGATATTACCGAAAGCCAGCGTAGCGATGGGAATGATCCTGCTTTTCTTGCTGCAGATGAATTGCATCCGTCAGGAGCAGAATACAAAAAATGGGCGGAGGAACTGTCTGTTGCTATACTGAAAACACTTGCAGGCTGATCAGTTTCTGCATCAACTTCTATTGTATTTCCATTTCCTGTAAATACCGGCCGAAATAAAAATTCCAGCTACAATGTTTAATATTAGCCAGGCATAAAAAGACAGGTATATGATCTTTTCTGAAGTATTCATGCTGCCAAGACTCCAGTATTCGCCTTTGGAAACATCGTATTGATCTTCATAGCCCATTAAGAGAACGCCTAGTAAAATAAAAACGAACACATCAGCAGCAATGAATGCCAGCCGGAAAATAATATGTATAACCCGTTTGTTCTTAACAGTCATAAAATGAGATTGATCTGCCAAAGCATTTCCGGCAAGGCAATTCCGGGGAAATGATTACTTGAAGAGCAACGAAGCCATTTCTGCCTGGTACTCCAGTGCGATATGCCTGGCCTCACTTGCAAAGTCTTCTCCATCGCTGGCATAAATGATCGCCCTTGATGCATTTACCAGCAAACCACAATCTTTATTTTTTCCATGTTCAACAACTTCTTTTAAACTGCCGCCCTGGAAACCAACTCCGGGAACCAATAAAAAATGATCGGGGATGATCTTACGGATATTTGCGAGTTGGCTGGCCTGAGTAGCGCCGGTAACAAACATTAAATTGTTTATACTGCCCCAAGCTGCAATTGTGCTGATCACTTTTTCATACAATAATTCACCGTTGGCGAGTTGTTTCATTTCAAAATCATCTGCTCCTTTGTTGC
>JAFDXA010000066.1 GCA_018268185.1 Bacteroidota bacterium | reverse complement strand
CAGGAATATTGCACCAGGATACCAATCAATGTACAGCAATGCTTTTACTGAAAATACAAGCCCATCAAATGAAAAAGGCTTGTTTGTAGGTAGCAGTATTAAGGCATCCAGGGGCCTGAGATTGGATGCCTATGTTGATTTTTACAGATTCCCATGGTTAAAGTACCGGGTCAATGCCCCTTCTTCCGGATCGGGGATTTTTATTAAAGCCACGTATAAACCAACCAAGCAGCTGGAATTATATAGTTTTTACCGGGTTTCCCGAAAAGATGCAGATTTGAGTACTGAAAACCAAATTATTAAGCCAATAGCTGCCATTTCCCGGCAGAACTGGCGCATCCACTTCAACTATAAGATCAATAATTACCTTAGTGTGAGGAGCCGTGTAGAAGCTGTTTGGGTTAAAAGCGATAAATCTGCAGTTTCAGAAGGCTATTTGGGATATCTTGAGTTGATTAATAACAGTTTACTTAAACGGGTGGCTTTCGATTTCAGGGTTCAGTACTTCCAGGTAGAAAACTATGATGCCCGGATCTATTCATTTGAAAACGAAATGCTGTATAGCAGTTCGGTGCCGGTTTTTAGTGGCAAGGGTTATCGGTATTATCTGAATATTGAGTACAAACTAGGGCGCAGGATCACGGTATGGACTCGTTTTGCACAAACATATTACCCGGATCAGAACTTCGTGGGATCAGGCCCCGATGAGATCCCTAAAAGTCATAAATCAGAGGCAAAACTCCAGGTTATGTATAAATTTTAACTTTTTTGATGGGCCGTGCAGCAATTTTTTTTTGATTCCTGTCCTTATTGTTTATAGGCAGGGGTTTTCCGTACAAAAACATTAACAATTTGTTTACGGAAACAAAATATCCCTTACTTTTACATTTCATTAAACAAATAATTAATCGCACATGAGAAGATTTTTATCACTGTTTACAATGTTGATGCTCTGTGGAGTATTGGCATTTGCGCAAAGCCGGGTGGTGTCCGGAAGGGTTACCGACAAAAGCGGTAAGCCTGTACCATTTGCCTCTGTTTTGATTAAGGGTAAAGCTACCGGTGTTCAAACAGATGTGAATGGAGATTTCACTATTAAAGCCAGTACAGGCGATGTTCTTGTGATTTCTTCGCAGTCTTTCAATGCTGAAGAAGTTACTGTAGGAACAGGTTCAACTGTAGCTGCTGTTCTTTCGCAGAAAGCAAACACGATCCAGGAGGTTATTGTAACAAGCGCTTTCTCTACAAAACGTACATTAAGAAGCCAGTCTTCGAATGTTCAGAATGTTAATGGAGATCAATTGAACACGATCCGCCAGTCTAACATCAATAATGCTCTTGCAGGTAAAGTTGCCGGTATACAGGTACAAAGCCAGTCTTACGGTAAATTGGGCGCTGAAACTACTGTACGTTTAAGGGGTGAAAACGGTATTGCCGGAGCTGGTCCGGGTGCTTTGTATGTTGTGGATGGTACAATCATTCCGAGTGCAAATGATATAAACCCCGACGATATTGAAGACGTGACAGTACTTCAAGGTCCAGCGGCCTCAGGATTGTTTGGACCTGATGGCGCTCAGGGTGCTATCGTTATCAATACCAAGAAAGCGAAAAGAGGCGCACGCGGATCTGGTTTGGGAATTGAAATCAATTCAGGAATTCAATACGATAAAGTGTACATTCTTCCAGACTATCAGAATACTTATGCTGGTGGTGTTGGTGTTGGTACTCCAGGTGCTGATATGGCCAGGTTTGATTACATCCCAGGATTTCATCCTGCAGGATGGGCTGCACTGGATGGTAAATATTACCCAGACTACCAGGAAGATGAAAGTTGGGGTCCTCGTATGGTTGGACAGGAATATATTCCTTGGTATGCATGGTACCCTGGTACAGAGCGTTCTTTTAAAACGGCTAAACTTACTTCACAGCCAAATAACGTTAGAAACTTCTTCAATACAGGTATCACCAAAACAAATAATATCAACTTTACCAAAGGTGGAGAAGGTTACAACGTAAGGATATCTTACACAAACCTTGATCAGAAAGGTATTATTCCAAACTCATACCTGAAAAGGCATACATTAAATGCTTCTTTCTCAGTTGATCTTTCAAGCAAATGGACTGTAGCTGCCAATATCAACTACGTTAACCAGAAATCTAATGCTGAGAATGATGATACTTACTCTAACAATACCAGCGGATCATTTAACCAATGGTTCCACAGGGATCTGGATATAGATATCATGCGTGAATTCAGGAATTACAAAACAGCAGATGGTATCTTGGCAACATGGAATCATGGTAATCCTGGTCTTTATGATCCTAATAACCCTGCACGTTTCTACAGGAGTTACTACTGGTTCAGTCCATTCGCATGGCAGGATAATATATCTAACTACCTGAACAGGGATAGGATATTTGGAGATGCATCGCTTGCTTACAAAGTAAATAGCGATCTTACCCTGAAATTCACTTACCGCAAACAGCAATTAACTACTAATAGTGAAGTAAGGCAATATAAGGCTCTTGAAACAAGTGTTGCAGGAAATACGTTGGCCGGCTTTAACTACTGGGAAACAGTTGCAAACCGTGCTGCTACATGGCAAGGGTTTGGGTTCGGAAACTCTTACAGTAACAGGCAGAACTATGAATTGCTCGTTTCTTACAGGAAAAAGATCCGTGATTTCCAGTTAAATGCTAATGCTGGATTCGACATCCTTAAAACTACAGCGGAAACTTTTAACTGGAATTCTACCGGTGGTTTATTGGTTGCTGATGAGTTCCTGATGAGAAACTCTAAAACAACGCCAGTTGAAACAAGGACTCTTTCAAATTCAAAAAGAAGAGCTTTGTTTATCAGGGCCGACATCGGATACAAAAACTTCCTCTTCGTTGAAGGAACTTACAGGAGGGATTATGTTTCTACAGAAGCCCCAGGTAATTATATTGATACCAAATCTGTTGGTGGATCATTTGTATTCAGTGATCTGATCAATAAGAACAATAAGAATTCAATCCTTTCTTATGGTAAGTTAAGGATTTCATACGGACAGATACTTTCTTCATTAGGTATTTATGACAACAATGGAGGATATGGAAATCAGTATCCAACACAATGGAACGGAAATGTTAGGTTAGTTACTGAGCCTGATGTGTTGATTGATCCTGCTCTTCATGGTGTTTACAATACAGAAGTTGAATATGGTCTGGATCTGAGGTTCCTCAAGAACAGGATCGGCTTATCTGCGACTTACTGGGATCGTACTAATAAAGATTTTCCTTTTAATGCTTCAATTTCCGGTTACACTGGTTATGGTACAGCTAGGCTCAATGCAGGTACTATCACAAAAAGAGGAATTGATCTTCAGTTAACACTGAATCCTATTAAGACAAAAAATATTGATTGGAATCTTACAGCAAGCTGGGGACGCCT
>JAFDXA010000065.1 GCA_018268185.1 Bacteroidota bacterium | reverse complement strand
TTTTTCCTTTGTGTAAAGTATAAAAGAAGGCTTATTGCGTACGTTAAGGTTGATAAAACCTTCGCCGACAGCATCTTCAACAATATAAACCTCGTTCTGCAGTTTTACATATTTATGATTTGAGGCAAAATTCGTTCCATGCACAGATTCACTTTTTACCCAACCGCCCTTGTCTTCATCCAATGCAAACACATCCAATGTGATTATGTCTTCACCCTCCGGCTTTATGTCCATGTAAGCAGAATTATCAAAATCGATTTCGCTTGTCCGGATATACCTATTGGATATAGGCTTATAAAAAAAACGGTTTTCTTTAACCTCAAGCTGTTTAACCAGGCTTTTTTGGGCAACAGTGTATTTTGCAGCAGCAAAAAGGAATAAGCATACCAGGATGATACTTTTTTTCATGAAATTAATTTTGATATTTATAAATATATGCTTTTAAAATCAACAGTCAGCCATTGAAATTAATATTGCACATTTAAAATATAAAAGCCCGGCAATACCGGGCTTGATTAATAATTTACTGTTTTATGCTATCGGCAAATACAAAACTGTAAAATACTCACGCATGGACATCAGTAACTACCAATGGGCAGGCTTTACAAGCGGCTCTGCCTTCCTGTGAGAACCATCTGCAGTTGATCCTGAGAGAACATTCCGGCAGTCCCTTTGCTTTTCCTTTGGGTGTGAACGAACTTAAAACATTCTCGATCACGCCACAGGAATGCCCCGTCCATTGCTTACACCCCTTCTCCAGGCATGTTCCTGAAAACCGAAACCGCCTTTCTATATCGGGTATATCTTTAGAGCGTTGAACGAATTCTTTGTCTATCGGTAATGCCACAGGCAGGATCGAGACTGTTCCGTCATTCTTCACTACGCCCAGCATCTGAGCTCCTTCTTCACAAACAGAACTCGGGCAGGAAAATTTTTTCTTCAAAGCTGTCATTGTAAACGGACTTGTTTAAAATCACCCGCTTTTTTCAATTGCTCCAGTGTATTGAATAATTTGAGCCACCTGCCAAGCCAGTCTTTGGAAGGTATCTTGCTTCCCCAAACGCCTTGCTTCTTAAGATTAATCTCCAAGAGACTTTTTGCCACTGAAGCGTTGATGTTTTTTTGTATGAGTGCCTTTTGAGCACTGGTTAGTTCTACGTCAAGAACTACATTGAATTTTGTTGCTGCCATGTTTTGGTATTTTAAGATGAAAAATAAATCGAGTACCATATAACCTGATACCAGGTAATAAATGTACCCTTACCCTTATATCAGCAACAGGTGTTTTAACGGTAAAGCAGTTAGTATTTTAACCCGCCATACAGGAACATTTTCGGAGAGAACAATTTTTGATAAAGACAATGATCATCATTCCTCGTATGTTACCAACACTTTAACCGGTGCATTCAATATACTGGCGCTCTGGCCGGCAATCGTATTCACAGCTATCCTGCCGTTATCGGCATTCACTGTAAATTCATAGCCCGACTGCAGGAAACCGGCTGGTATTTCAAAATTGCCAACGGTGGCCACAGCCGTTATTGAGATGATCTTTGTTTGTGTTAAACCATGATTGATAAATGCTGTTGTTCCCTGTGAAGCGGGCAGGTTAATGGTTAACTTCTTCATTTTAATGGCGGGTGCTCCTTCTGTTCGTTCACCTAATCTTGTATAACCGCTTACCTGTGTATTGGCATTTAACCGCAGGCTGTCGGCAAGCATATCTCCGTAAATAAATGCATTCAGGCTGTCGTCGGCGCCCACATTGATATAAAGTTTGTAACTGCTCTGGGAATACCTTCCGGCATTGTCGCCCAGGAAAATGTTTTCACTGCCCGTACTGAAGAAGCCGGCATTGTAACCAACAAAAGTGTTGTTATTACCACTGATATTATTCAACCCGGCGCCATAGCCCAATGCCAGGTTTCCGCTACCGGAAGTATTTTTCATTAAAGAAGTATGCCCGATTGCTGTATTGCCTGAAGATGAAATATTTTCATAAAGCGCCTTGTGCCCGATTGCCATATTAAAAGCACCCAGATTGGCATCAGTTGTATTTTTTCCATTGTTATACAAGGCAGAATCGCCGATAGCGATCAACTCACTCTGTACCGTTGACGAAGTAAGCGCCGCATTGCCGATGGCCACATTCTTACTCCCGGAAATATTGCTGCGAAGTGCATAGCTGCCGATAGCTGTATTGATGCTGCCTGAAACATTTTTTCCCAGCGCTCTTTCTCCTACCGCCACATTTGAATTGCCTGTTTGGTTGGAAGCCATGCTAACAAACCCCAGAGCAGTATTGGAAGAACCGGAAATATTGGCACTAAGTGTTCCGGTGCCCACAGCTATGTTGTTATCACCGCCTGCGTTATTAAACAAGGATAAATAGCCCAGTGCTGTATTATTATTCCCGGTAAGTGCAGAATCCATACTGGAACTGCCTACAGCAGTGTTATAATCTCCTGCTGATAGCCTGTGCAGAGCATTGGCGCCAATGGCGGTATTGTTATAGCTGGTAGCATTTGAATCAAGCGAATTACTTCCCACCGCTGTATTGTAAGCCCCAATCGTATTATTCATCAAAGCCTTTGAACCTATTGCCGTATTGTACATACCGTCGTCTGTAACGGTAGCACCTACACCATTATTAAACAGGGCTGAATCGCCAATAGCCACGATCTTATTCCTGTCGGTATTCTTGTTGAGTGCTGCATAGCCAACGGCCACGTTTAAGTTGCCCGTAGTATTTTTGTTTGATGCAAAAGAGCCCAAAGCCGTATTTTTATTTCCTGTGAGATTCTTCACGAGGGTATTGGCCCCGTATGCAGCATTGTAAGCACCATCTGTATTGAATGTCATAGAGGTAATTCCTGCTGCTGTGTTATCATGCCCGTTGATATTATCCGTAAGAACATAAGAACCGACTGCTGTATTCTGGTAACCAAGCAGGTTGCTTCTGAGATCCCAGAAACCAACAGCTACATTGAATTGGGATTGGTTCCTGTTCAACGTTGTTGCACCAATTGCAGTATTGTAGTTTCCTGTGTTGGCGGCAAGTGCCCCGAGGCCAAAAGCAGTATTAGACTTTGCAGGTAAAAGTGTATCTTCTATGAACCCTGCTTTTTTGTTATTTACTTTAAAGAGTAGCGCTTTGTTATCAGTAGTTCCCAAAAAATTCCTGGATGTATCTGTCCCAAAATTGCCGTAAGTTGACCATCCCCCAATCCCCAATGCAGAATTGATATTCACCCATCCACTATCGCGGCGCATGTAAAATGAACTGTCTGTAGTATTGAAAAGCAAAAGCCCTTTGGCCGGTGATGCAATGGCCCTCATTTGTACATCACTCATCCGGGGAACCAATAAGCCTTTGGATGTTGATTCGATGTGCAATAAGGCGCTGGCATCTGGCGAGTTGGTTCCGATTCCTACATTTTGTGCAACAGCAAATACAGGAAGCAATTGGAGTATTGCGATCAGCAGCTTTTTCATAAGAAAATTTTTATTAAAGCTACTGAATGGGTTGGAATAACCGGAACAGTTTTTATGTGGCAAACTGGAAATTATCGCTCTAAATGCGTGAATTAAAATATATGTGACAGGATCAAAACATCAGCTTCTTAAACGACCCAAAACATAATCTCTTCCATTCGTAAAAAATAGACCATCAGAAAATTTCTTCACATCAAAACCTGCCGGTAATTCCATATCACTTTCTTCGGCAAAACCAACCAGTGAATCCTCCAACTGCTGTTTTATATAATAAATTTCATCGATTGTTTCGCAGCAGTCAACCGGGTTGATGAGGCCATCAAAATCGGAGCCGATGCAAAGCTGCTTCAGCGCTGCAGACTCATCATAACCGCCATTTCGGGCCACCGTGATCACATGCAGGATATGAGCCATGAAATACCGAAGATGATACGACTCCAATGCTGTTTCACCGGCTTCTTCTACCTGCTGCCAGTTCATGCAACGGCCATCATTGAAAGCTTCACCTACAGTGCCACCGAACAAAAAATGTTTTTCTTCAGCAAGCGATATGTACTCCGGTTCTGCAGGGTAATGGTATTCGGATTTTTCATCGAAAGCCTGGTAGCCAAGAATACGCTTGTCGAGTGAAAGCCCGATCATTCCTCCGGAGCGAAGGATGGCAAGTATATCTTCATCATATAAATTAATGCTTGATGTATTGAAAGCCGGCAAAAGATATTTACCACCATACTTAATGGCTTTGCCCTGCTGGAGCAGTACATGATCTGCTCCCCGGCTCCATTTGTAATTGAGTATGTATTGCGGAATCTCATTCCAGGAAATACCTGTAAAACCGGCATGTGTACACACTATCGGCTGGTTAATACCGTTGAACCCGACAGTCTGCCTGAGATTGTATAACTGCTTTCTTGCTCCAAGACTCATGTGCTTTACATCAATCATGATACCGTTGGTATAGCAATGCTTTATCACTGCAACACCAATACTTCCTATTCCCTCACCGGTTGGTATGAACACATCATTATCCACAAACAAAACACCAAATGCATGATTGCATACCGGCGACTGTTCCATATGGGTGAGATTAACAGACATGAGTGAAACCATACTCCGGAGCCTGTCGATATTGTTTAAAATATCTGCCTCATTATAACTCCCCACTGCATTGCAAAGCGTATGACATCCCTCTACGCTGAAAACGGCGTGTATGGTTTTGTCATCCTGCTCATCATAATCTGCCCGACTGAGCAAGGGCTTAAGTTTACGATCTGTAACACCGAAAGCAGTTGCATCAACAATGCTGTTCCATTCTTCTGTGGTCAATCTGTCAAACGGGTTTCCTGTCATGAGCTTTGACAGTTTTGCCGGGTTGAGGTATCGGCCCATCTTTCCCTTTGCCGCAGATGATATCAATTTATTATCAATCAGGGAGCGTTCGGGCATGTAGAATGCGAGGCAGATAAGCCTGTAATCGTTCACGATCATTTGCGAAAGATTGGCCTGGGAAGCGAGTATTCTCTGAAACTCCGAGCACCATCTTAACATGAATGGAATGTCTTTTTCTTTCAGCCGCTCCCATGGGCTGAATTTCTCTTTACCATTTGCGTTTTCCGAAAAAACCGTTTTTAGTGTTGGGTGGATGTGAAAGTCGAAGAAGGGCATGTCGGTTGTTTTGATGACACATTAAGGTAACTAAAAAATACAGTTGCCTCCCGGTGATTTAACGGTTTTTGGAGAAGGATGAGAACAAAATTATTCGATATACTACTACTGTAAAGGCAACTATCATCTATTGCCGTCCAATAATGCAACGCCCATTTGCCATACTGCATACTTACACTATAGTGAAAATTTGATAATTAGAATTTATCTTTCTATTTCTTTGCGCCTTTGTGTCTCCGTGGCACTTACTTCCTCATTCAGCATTCCTTGTTCCCTGTTCGATATTTAGATAATGTGAAAATGTGAGAATTTGAAAATGCCCGTGCCTTAGTGCCTCCGGGGCAGCTACTTCTTCATTCTAAATTCCTTCTTCTTTGTTCTATATTTTGACTATTCTGTTTTCTTTAAGAGTTTCTTAATTTCTTCGATTTCTTTTTTCAGGTCTTCAATCTCCTGCTGCTGTTCTTTTACAGCGTTGATGAGAATATAGGTCATCGCATTTCCATCATAGCTCAGAAAATTCTCTTTTACATTTTTATTGTCGGTTGTGAATTCAGCTACCATGTAAGGCGCAATTCTTTTCATATCCTGCGCCAATATGCCCACATAGTTTGCTGTATCGGTAATACCGGCCGTGCCATTGTACCGGAACCATACCGGGTTAACCTGTTTAATGATGCCAAGCCCGTCGGTAAAAGCATGTATGTCTTTTTTAAGCCGGGCATCAGAAGGGATTGTCCAGGTGCTGCTGCCCGGTTTGCCGGCACTGTTGGTAGATAGTTCCAGCAAAAAATTCGGAGCTGATGAATTGCCGATCTTTATATTGCCACCCGAAGCCTGCAAATACAAAGCCGAAGCAGCACCATTATTCCTCGCCAGTATTTCATTGTTATCAATCACCATATTACTGGCACCGGTATTACCCAATACCAGGTAACCCGAGCTACTGCCATAAGTAGCATCTGTTCCACCTTCGATCTGCAGTTTGGTGAAAGGTGAAGTTGTACCAATGCCGACATTTACCGATGCTGTTGCTCCATTCACCCCGGAAATACTTCCCAGTACAATACTGTTGCTGACATCTGACTGCGCCCATGCACCGATCGCCGTGGCATTGGTTAATGTTCCAGAGCCAACGTCTGCATAAGCTCCTATCGATGTATTATAATTACCCGTTGTATTCACGGTAAGTGTGCGGCTACCCATGGCCGTGTTGTACCAACCCAAGGTATTCGCAGAAAGCGCATTCAGTCCAGTTGCCGTATTCTCATTACCATTGTTGGCATGAAGGGCATTATAGCCGGAAGCAGTATTGTTGCTGCCTGTGGTATTGCTACCCAGTGCACTTTCTCCAATAGCAACATTATAAAAACCAGAAAGATTACCGGCCAATGCATTACTGCCGAATGCATTGTTATTGTTGCCCGTGGTATTATTGCTCAATGATGCATAGCCGAATCCATTATTAAAATTTCCTGTATTGGCATTGAGTACATTGGCCCCAAATGCACTGTTGCTTCCGCCGGAAATATTGCTCTGCAGGCTACCCGATCCGAAAGCACTGTTATTGCTGCCGGTGGTATTGCTCATCAGCGCATTATTGCCAAATCCATTGTTATTATTACCGGTAGAATTGCCAGCTAAAACATTGTACCCAAAGCCACCATTAAAACCGGCTGTGTTGGCTGCAAGCACATTGGTTCCGAAAGCTGTGTTGTTGCTGCCTGTAATATTATTCTGCAGGGCACCTGAACCAAAGGCATTGTTATTCGACCCACTTGTATTCAGTTGTAGGGCATTATAGCCGGTTGCCGAATTGCCAGAACCAGTTGTATTGGCGGCAAGGGAATTTCGCCCAACAGCAGTGATATTATTTGTTATGCTGTTGGCTGCAAGAGCATTATCACCAACAGCTGTGTTTCCCTGGCCGCTTGTATTATTAAGCATTGCATTGTTTCCGAGGGCAACATTATTACTTCCTGTGGTATTGCTGGTGAGTGCATTGTATCCAATGGCCATGTTATTACCTGCAATATTCAGTTTCAAGGCCTGCGATCCTATTGCGATATTATTTGAACCGGTTGAATTTAATAAGAGTGCATTCGCGCCGATCGCAAGGTTGGTAACCCCTGTTGTATTGCCGTATAGTGCAGATGATCCAAGCCCGATATTATCGGTACCCGTACTGTTGCTGGAAAGTGCATTTGTGCCTATAGCCAGGTTATTATCCACTATGTTCATTTTGAGTGCCTGGGATCCAAATGCTATATTATTTGACCCGTTGGAATTTGAAAAAAGCGCTCCCGTACCAATGGCAATATTGGTTGCCCCTGTAGTATTGCTGTTCAGCGACTGGTATCCAATGGCAATATTATTGTTACCATTAGTATTACTGGCCAGGGCATCAGTACCAAAAGCATTATTACCGGTGCCGGAATTATTTGTGTATAAGGCATTTTTTCCTACTGCATTGTTATTGCTGCCGGTAATATTCAGGTACATGGCACTACTGCCCAAAGCTGTATTGGCAGTGCCGGTGGTATTGTTGCTAAGCGTGCCGGAACCAAAAGCGGCGTTATTGCTCTCCAGGTTATTTTTCAAGGCGTTGGCGCCAAAAGCAGCATTGGCGTTACCGTTAGCATTGTAATAAAGCGTCATGTTCCCGAAACCACAATTGTTGTTTCCCCCGGTATTGCTATTCAGTGCAAATGCTCCAAAGCCGTTGTTGTTAGCGCCTGCCAGGTTATTTTCCAGGGCTGCATATCCAAAAGCATTGTTTAAGCCACCGGAACCATTACCGGCCAGGGTATTTTTTCCCACTGCTGTATTCTGGCTTCCATTCGTATTTGCATACAATGATGAAAAACCCACAGCAATATTGTCGATACCGGTTGTATTGGAATAAAGTGCATTATATCCCATTGCTACATTACTGCCTCCATTCGTATTGGAAGCAAGTGCATTGGTGCCAAAGGCTGCATTCTGACTTCCAGTAAGATTGCTTTGAAGTACATTGGCTCCAAATGCACTGTTGTTGGAGCCGGTTGTATTGGCATTGAGTGAACCTGCCCCTGCTGCTGTATTGCTGAGGCCGGTTGTATTGGCAACCATTGACTGAAAGCCTAATGCTGTATTGAATGAACCTGATGTATTGCTGAATAATGCACTGCCACCAGAAGCCAGGTTGTAGCTGCCGGTTGTGTTAAAGAACATAGCCATGGAGCCCATTGCTGTATTCAACCCGCCGGTGGTATTCTGGTAAAGTGAATTATACCCGATGGCTGTATTCTCCCAGGCTGTTGTGCTTGAATTAAGGGCGGATGCGCCCAGAGCTACATTGAATTTGCCCGTTGTATTGGCGTTGAGTGCACTGCTACCCACTGCCAGGTTTGATTCGCCGGTTGTGTTATTGCGCAAAGCCCAGTATCCTAGTGCGCTGTTATTCATTCCGTTTATGTTTGACCTGAGCCCTTCAAAACCGATCGCCGTATTTCCATAACCGGTAGTATTGGCATAGAGGGTTTTTGATCCTATAGCAGTATTGAATTTAGCTTCATTTACAATAGCACCGAGACCGTTGTTAAAAAGCGCACTGTCGCCTATCGCCACCAGGTTATTCCTGATGGTATTGTTACGCAATGCATCTGCACCGATCGCAACAACCGAATAAGCAGTTGTATTGGATATGCCCGCATTGCGTCCTATAAAATAATTGGTTCGCACCGGATCAAACTTTCCAGACTGGGTATTATTCGTTTTAAATATCAAAGGCTGGTTATCCGTTGTTCCGATAAAATTCAGCGCAGGGTTTATACCTGCATTCCCGGTAAGCTTCCATATCTTACCGTTATTACCTTTTAGTAGGTCAGCCCAGGCTGCACCATCGTAAAACATGAACGTACTGCTGTCGGTATCATAAACAAGCAGACCCGTGGCCGGCAGCGCAATAGCCGATCGTTGAATGGCCGTCATCCTGGGAACCAGCATTCCTTTCGCCGTTGATTTTACATCAAGTATAGAGCTGTTATTTGCAGTACTGCCATCGGTATTGATGGCTATTGATTGGGCATGAAGCAGGCACCCCATGAGCATGGTGAGGAAAAGCAGTGTTGTTTTTTTCATAAATACCTGGACCTTTTCAATTTCAATTGTAAAACTATTTATACCCGTAAGGCTGCGCAATCCCCCCAAAGAGGGAATTTTGAACCAGGCTTTTATTTCCGGTTAAAAAAATGAAACTTTATAGCGGCACCGGCACAAAAAGAGATAGCCGGGTTTATCCAATGACTTTCAGAAAACTCATCGCTTTTTTTCTGCTGTTCACAATTCACCTGCAACCTGCCAGCGGTCAGGCAAAGCAGGAACCATTTCCCAAAGATGCAGTTGCGTGCAACAAACTGCTTGATGCCGCACGGCTGGCCATGGACACCAGTACCGAAACGGCCATGAAGATCATCACTGAACTGAAAATGGCCGTTGCGCAACTGCGTGTTGATTCGCTCACGGCAAAAGTTTATACCGAAGAGGGCTATTGTAATTTTTATGCAGGTGATTACCGGAAAGCTGCACTGGCTTTCGACAGCGCCGGTTTGCTCTGGAAAAATATCAACAAAATCAACTACGCCAAATCGCTCAACAATAAGGGCAATGCCATGATGTATAATTCTGAATACTATAGATCACTGGTCAGCTTTTTTGAATCACTGAAAGTTTTTGAAGGCGAAAAAAATGAGAAAGGACAGGCCGGCGTACTGGCCAATATCGGGTTGGTGTATGAAAGTATTGGCGACTGGGATTATGCACTTTATTATGAGAAAAGGGCCATTGCCATAAAATCGAAGATCAAAGACTCGGTTGGACTGGCCAATTCCCTGGGCAATATCGGCAACCTGTACATCAACAAGGAAATGCCCGACAGTGCCATTCTTTACCAGCAACATTCTTTAAATATCAACCAGGCCATCAGCAACAAAGCCGGTATCTCCAATGCACTTGGGAATATCGGCAATGCTTTTCGCAAAAAAAACATGGCTGATTCTGCCATTCATTACCTGTTGCAGGCCGTACAGATCTCGCAGAACCTCGGCAATGTTCAGAACCATGCCAACTTCCTGAACAACCTCGCCGAATCATACCTCATGAATAATGACCTGGTTGCTGCCTATCAATATGCACAGGATGCTGCAACCTATGTTGCAGAGATCAGCGACAAAGAATTCCGGCAGCAGCATTACGAACTTATGTACAGGTATTTTAAAAAAGCAGGCAACAGCGCCGAGGCGTTCCGATACCTGGAAAAACTCAACGTTGTTAATGATTCGCTCTTTGATGAGAAGATAAACATACAGAATGAAAAGCTCTCGGTTGAATACGCATATAACCAGAAACGGCTTACCGATAGCCTTGCATTTCAATCGCAATTGGGCAGCAGTGAAAAGAAGGCCACTGCGTCCCGGAACAGGTTCATCATATCCACCCTGCTCCTTTTGCTCGCAGTTTCACTGGCTGCCATCTGGTACAACCGCAGCAAACTGCTTGAAAAAAAGAACCAACTGGTGCAGCAGAATGCGGCCATGCAGGAACAGAAAATAAGCGAGCTTGAAAAAGAAAAACAATTGCTGGCTTCACAGGCATTGCTGCGTGGACAGGAGGAAGAAAGGGCCAGGCTCGCAAAAGAACTGCACGATGGACTTGGCGGATTGTTATCTGGCGTAAAGCACTCCATAATCAATACGAAAGAAAACACATTGCTCACCGATGATAACAGCCGGTTGTTTGAACGTTCTGTTCAGATGATTGATAATTCAGTAAAAGAATTGCGCCGGGTAGCCCACAACATGATGCCCGAGGCCCTGGCTAAATTTGGTTTGAATGATGCCATCAACGACTATTGCAAAACCATCAATGCTTCAGGTGCCGTGCAGGTGATATACCAGGACTTTGGTGATACAGTTAAATATGACTCTTCAGTAGAGACAGGTGTGTACCGCATCATCCAGGAGCTGCTGAACAATGTTATCAAACATTCGGGAGGAACACAGGTGCTGGTTCAGACCATCTGTAATGCCGATCGTATAAGCATTACTGTGGAAGACAACGGCAAAGGGTTTGATACGGTATCGCTCAAAGATGCACCGGGCACCGGCTGGAACAATATCCGTTCAAGGGTTGATTACCTGAAGGGCAGCATTGATATTAACAGCGAAACCGGCAAAGGAAGTTCCGTAAATATTGAACTACCCATCTTATGATCAAAGTATTTATTACAGATGACCATGCCATAGCTGCGGAAGGTATCCGTTCGCTATTGCAGCATGAGAAAGATATTGAATGCCTCGGCTACGCCCCTACTGCTGCCGCATGCCTTGAGTACCTGGCCGGCAATACGGCAGATATTATACTGATGGATATTAACATGCCTGACATGAGCGGCATAGATCTTTGTAAAGCAGTAAAACAACAATGGCCCGGTATTGCTGTGCTGGGCTTAAGCACTTATAACCAGAACAGCTATGTAAAGCGGATGCTGGAAAGCGGCGCCAGCGGCTATATACTTAAGAACGCCGACAAAAGAGAATTATCAGAAGCCATACATGCAGTGTACAAGGGCAACACGTGGTTGAGTGAAGAAGCTGAAAAAATACTAAAAGATTATAACGAAGGCTTATCGAAGTTTCCTGTACTTACCCGCAGGGAGAAAGAAGTACTTGCACTCATTGCCGAAGGATTTACCAACCCCGAGATCGCACAGCAACTGTTTGTGAGCCAGGAAACAATAGATAGCCATCGCAAAAACCTGCTCGCCAAACTGAAAATGAAAAATACCGCGATGCTGATAAAGTTCGCGGTAGAGAATGGATTGATTTGATGGTGAGGGAATGTGGAGGTGTGAAAATTTGGAAATGAGCCAATTTGGGAATATCCGTGCCTTAGTGGCTCCATGGCAGCTACTACTTCATTCCAAATTCCTTGTTCCTTGTTCAATATTGATTGATGTGAAAATGTGAGAATTTGAAAATGAGCCAATTTGGGAATATCCATGCTTTAGTGGCTCCATGGCTGCTACTTCTTCATTCCAAATTCCATGTTCCTTGTTCAATATTGATTGATGTGAAAATGTGAGAATTTGAAAATGAGCCAATTTGGGAATGTCCGTGCCTTAGTGCCTCCGTGGCAGCTACTTCTTCATTCCAAATTCCTTGTTCCTTGTTCAATATTGATTGATGTGAAGATTTGAAAATGTGAGAATTTGAAAATTTGGAAATGGGCCAATTTGGAAATTTTGTTTTGGATTTAATTCAACATTCATCATTTATAATTCAAAATTTTAAATTTATCATTCATAATTCCCCTTGTTCCTTGTTCAATATTCATTGATGTGAAGATTTGAAAATGTGAGAATGTAAAAATGAACCTACCCGGAAATTACCTTACGCCATGGCTCGTAGCTCGCAACCCCTGCCGATGGCAAATGGAGATCAGCAAAAACAGGATAAACAAAGCCGCAGCCGGTGCCAATACCAACTGCGGCTTGATGGGATATCCGGTTACAGATAAACTCAAATCAATTCATCTTTTACACAAGCAGTGAGTACTGCAGGCATATCAGCTTCGGCTACTTCTATTGTTTCCTTTCCCCGGGATGTTGTTCTGGTTATCTTGTAGGTAAATCCATCTCTCGTAAGACTGTCTGTACTTTTTCCTTTTGATTTGAACAACTCGTCCACAATCTTTTTGTCTTGCCTTGATAATTTATCTGTATCCATTTCCCCATGGCTTCGCAGGTGGGAACCTTTTATTCCAAATCCTGCCAACCCGCCCGTGCGTTCAATATGTAATTTTGCCATGATTCTTTTTTACAAACCTACTGCAATCCAGGCATTATTGATGGCAGCCCTGATTGCGGGTTTAAGTGGGAAAAGCGTTGACGCCATGATGCGTGTTTTATTGGCAAACTGCTTCATGGTCATATTCGGCAAATGCCCGGATGTAATCATTACCCGGTACCATACCTGGCCCACGGTTTTCCAACTGTAACCACCGATGGCTTTGGCGGCTTTATAAAAAGCAAAATTGGGCACACCGCTGCTGTAATGAGGATCCATGCCATCGTGGTACTGTGAGAACCTTGTTATCTGGGGTGCAAGGCAATGTGCAGCAGCCGGGTTGGCAAGATCACGCAGGCAGGTGTATCCCCTCGCAATGGCGCCCGGGCCCATGATGTTTTTACCGATCAGCCAATCGGCATGGTTCACATCCTGCTTGGCTTCCCACTGACGGAACATGGAGCCGAAAACATCACTCAGACTTTCATTCAGTCCGCCCGGCTGGTTTGAATAAGCCAGTCCGAGTGTGTACTGGGTTACCCCATGGGTGAGTTCGTGGGCAATAACATCATTCCCTTTTGTGAAATCGACAAAGATATTTCCGTCTCCATCACCGTAAGTCATCTGCACCCCATTCCAGAATGCGTTGTTGTATTTAACGCCGTAGTGGATGGAAGATATTAATGACATACCGGCATTGTTGATGGAATTCCTGCCGAATACTGTTTTGTAAAATTTTGCAACCCCTGTTGTTTCTTTAAAAGCACGCTTGCAGGTTGCATCCGCCGAAGATCCCGGGTTTGTCATAAGCGTTCCCGGTAAGCTGGTACCGTGGCTGCAATTGTAAACCGATACATGGGGTGGATAGGGTATTGCAGCAGGAGCCGCATTGAGCAATAGCTTTTGTGAGGCTTGTGTAACGTCATTTCTAACGTCGCGGGCTTTGCGCCATTGGGCTTCAAACTTTACCGCATCCGCAAATTCCTTCCGGGCTTTTGCAGAAAGTTTTTTGTCTTTGGCAAATTTTTTCAGCACTTTGGTGGGGATGATAAAACAGCCTCCGCCGCAATGGCTATGATCATGGCATTCGTGATGATCATGCACTTTGTTGTTTGTGAGCATGGGTATAAATTTAATTTTCGCCTACTCTTTGTCGGATTTTCGGCTTACTCCGTTAAACAGCGCTACAGGCTTAACCGCCGGATTGCGGTTATTACCTGTTACCTTGAGGTTCGAGGAAGCCCATTAAAATTTACACTAACTTATACAGCAACGCTTCCCGGGAGTAGAGGGAAAACACTGGTCTTTCACCCCCTTTTTTCCGCCTTTTGCGAAGCTGTTATTACCGGATCAGCTTTTAAAACAGCAACCGCAATGTATTACCAGGGCAAGGAATAGCTGGCAAGGATACCAGGCCTGTACAAGAGATCATATGCTGTACCCTTTTTGATTTTATTCAGTACAACCAGCAACACAGTTATTTTAGATATCGTCTGCTTAGGTTGTTGACTTTTGCTGCTTGAATCCGGTTACCGAAAAAAGGCTTTTGTATAGGATAGGCAGGGAATTGAAGGAAGGATTTGCCTGTTCAATGAAGACATGTTAAGTTAGAAATAAGATACAATGCCGGTTCCGGTGATTTAACGGTATTTTGAAATGAGTTTCACTGCTGGCACAAACATGTCTGCAGACCGGAACTAAGCCCTGGCTCGCTGCTCACGAACCAATTCAGCAGGTATTCACCGGGAGTTGAGATCTACAGCCGGGAGATAGTTGTTTAAAAGCTGGATTATTCTCATGCAAACCCTGCGGTGGAAAATAGAGATCAGCAAAAAATGATATTGATTACTATTATTCTTATACAGAATTTTATGAACCCGGGAAAATGACTTGGCTCCTGGAATAATTTGTATAACCTATTTGGTGGGTGATTGCTTTGTGGGCTATGGAACCAAGGCGAGAGGCAACTGCTTTCTATTGCCGCTCAAGTACGCAACGCTCAGTTGCTATGCTGTATACTGACTATTCCCCTGTCTTTTACTTCTTCATTCCTTGTTCCTTGTTCGATATTGGTGAATGTGAAGATAAGAAAATGTGAAATTGTGAAGATGTGAGCATGTATTCGCCGCTGTTGGTAGCCACAACCCGTGAATCGCCGAGGCTTGGTCTCCAACCAACCGAAGCAATGTGTCCGGTATGGTGCGTTGCGTATTGAATTTTCTTCGTCGTGGTTTGTGAGGCCCAAAGCATAGAGGTATTTGCTGTGTACGTATTGTTCACCTGCCTCAATTGATTTTACATTTTCTCTTCGAAGTATTTGACAATGCCGAATAATTCTCCAAAACTATTGTCTCGTAAATTGCAATAGGCCAAGGCGCCTTTTTGGGTTTTTGGATTAAAATATAAAAAGGCATACACGCCATTGTTTCCACCCAGGTGAAAAATATTTCCTGATGCAGCAATAGACCAAAGTATGGCTATATCGAACTTATCATTAAAAATACCGGAGTCTTTTTTGTTTAAACCTTCGCAGTTAACCTGTGATTTGAAGAGAGTTTGATAAGCATCCTTGCTCAATAACTGTCCTTTCCCTTCGTAACCTTTGATCATTTCTATTAAGTAGCTGCTCAAATCGAGGGCATTTGTTTTTAATCCGCTTACAGGGTAATTTGTCATATAGTATTGCGGATGCTCCACAACTCCCGTTGGGTGCTGTTCATCGTTTTGAGCATAGATCTTTGTAACTAAGCCGGGGTTGAGGTCTTCAAAGTTCCAGCCTGTATTTTTCATTTGCAGCGGTTCGAAAATGTATTTCCTGGTAAAATCTGCAAACGACATGTTTGATTTGATCTCAACAATCCTGGCAGCAATGGAAGCGCCTAAATTGGAGTACTGGAAATAGTTGCCGGGTATTTTTTGTAAGAAAGTACTGTCGCTGTACCATTTGGCTTTGGGCTGGGTATATTTCCTGATATTTTCATCGAGCGAAATTTTTTTACCCATCCTGTAATATTTCAGGTTTGGCTGCAGGTAGGCCGGCAGGCTATCATATTTTTTGCTGTCGTTAACTATACAAATATCGGCTTCCCCGATGTAGTAAGGTACAAAAGCATCGTCGATCATGGTTGAAGTGTGCGTTAGTAAATGCCTTACCGTTATCGGTACATCGGGGTAATAGGGGTTATTGATGGTATAGGGCAAAATAGAATTGATGGGATCGTCTAAGCTGAGTTTATTGTCTTCCACTAATTTCATAATGGAGAGCGCTACAAATGTTTTGGAAATGGAGGCAACCCAGTTAATGGTTGATGCAGTAAAGGCTTTGTTGTTTTCAATGTCGGCCAGCCCAAACCCTTTTGAATAGAGAATATCCTTGTCTGAAACGATTGCAACAGCAAAGCCCGGTATTAAACTCTTCTTTGCAAAATTATTTAAAGCCAAGGTTAAGCTGTCTGAATACTGATTTGCATTAACCGGCGCCGTCTTCTGTGAAGTTTTACAACCTGCCATTAAAAAAGCGCTTACAACAATAAGGATTCTGATATTTTTTTTCATTTGTTATTTAACGGCCAGGTCAAATAAATAGGTTCCAGAAAATACATGCAATTGCCAAACCTGTTTAAAACAGGGGGTGCCAATACAAAGGCAGCCGGGTTTGAACATTCACGCGAAGCGGGCATTTGTTGTTATGCCTGTATGCTGAATATGCTTTTTAAAGATAGGATTTATAATGTAACCGGAAAGCCGGCGGGCAGCAGCGGTTAGCTGAAAAACTGCGTCTTGGTTCGTGGCTCAGGAACCAATTTATCAATGAATTAAAGAGTAAGTATTCAGGTATAACGAGGCTATTGCTGTGTGGAGGGCCTGCTCAAAAAAAGTATTCAAAATAAAAATACTGTAAAGGCAACTACTTTCTATTGCTGCTCAAGTACGCAACGCTCAGTTGCTATGGGGCATACTTGCGCTAGATTTGGGGAAGAAATAATGAAATATTTTTCCAGTAATTTCTTCATTAGTTTTAGCACTTAACCCATTTTCGAAACAATATTCATTCAGCATTTTCCAAACCCGCTGCAAAAAAGCAATAACACTTTCTTTATTTGCATCGGTAAGAACACGATCATTTTCCATCCCAGTTAAGTCCACAAAAACATTAAAAAGTAGCCTCATAAAGCCATTATTAAATTCTAATGTCAAAAAATAAGGCCAACAATTAGTCATTGTAAATACTTCCTTAATCCAAGACACTACTTCGGGGATTTCATGCAGTTCTCTATGGTCATTTTCATAGCCATCTATAGAAATATCAACTTTATTTCTTAAGTTAAGTATAAGTTCAGGAGTCCTTTGAATAATTTTAAATGAGTCTATTATAAAATTGAAATTTCTATTAGTAATAAAATTTTTGGGAACTTGAATAAGAATAAGTTGAGATTTACCTTTTAACTTCTCTGTTTGCTCCCAAATTTTTTTAAGCGGTTCAGTATAATCTATAACTGGACCAACGCAATTTAATAAAGCTGATTTAGCTAGTGAATCAAGCTTTTGGTTTTTAGGAATTACATATTTCCAATTATTGCCAGCTTTTTCTGTTTTTATCTTATCAAATAAACTCCAATAAACTTCCTTTTGTAAATCATCAACTAGCACAAGTAAAATGGGTATCTCCAAATTTGAATAATAGTTAAAATGACTCATTTTATCTCTAAAAATGTACCCAATTTCATTTTCTTTTGAAAAATAATGTTTTCCTGTTTTGATTTGAATTGCAATTGACTTTCCTGTAACTTGACCATTATCAGAAATAATATCAATATATCCGTCAATGCCAAAATCGTGCTCTAAATGATTTTGACGATAAATCCACTTTAATTCACTTTCAATAATTGTCTTTACAATTGAAACTCCGTTTTCTGCAGTTTTATCTGAATTTTTAAAATTAGGAAATTTTGAATTATTGTCTATCATAATATTTTAATTTAGGATAGTGTTAGAGTGCTTGTGCCGATGAAGTAATAATAATTGAGTTATATATCAGCTACTCGTTTATTTTACATTCAGAAAAATGAAAATTACTTTTATGATACCATTTGGTCTTCGGTGTCTGTTTTATCTAAAATATAGTTTCTCATTATTGTAACTATCACTAAAATGCCAATTAAAATAATTGCCATCCCAATTTGCCTCATTTTCAGATAAGAAAACAGTTGACCTAATATGAAAATGTTGGCGAGGTTCATTACCCAAAAATAAGATTCGATAATAAGTTTCAGAAATTTTACTCTGTCATTAATCCGTCCTTTTATTTCGCTAAAAAGTGCCGATTCTTGTGGATATTTTTTGAAAAAATTATTTTGAATTAAAAGTTCATAATCGTAATTGAATACTCTTTGAATGTAAATTAAATCTTTGAAATGCACCCGAAGTAGCAAACTAACATATATTGATGTAATCAAAATTGCAGCAATCAACAAATATAGAAATGAAGTCTCATTTTTAATCTTTTCAATCGCAAATAACACAGCAGCAATTCCTATTGGTAAAGCAATTATGTTTTGAGAAAGCTTTGAAAGAATATCAGATAATCCATTAAAGTATTTAGATTTTACATCGTCGTAGTCCTTCTTAATTTTATCAATTGACAATTCATTTAAATATACTTCAAAATTCATTCGGGCTTTATCAACTATATCGTTTAAGTTTTCAAAGTACTGCTTAAATCTTGATTCTGCGGGGAAGTTAGAAACAAGATTTATTGTTGCAGATTTTAGAAACTTTGCAAGGCTTGAATTCTCTTCGCAAAAGCAAGCTTTATACCTTTCAAAGCCTCTACATAAATCTTGCGTTTCATCAAAGTGTGGACTTGCTAATTCATAAGTAATATTTAACCTTCCTTTTTCAGAAAGGCTTACAAATATAATTTTTCGTAAATCTTTATTATAAGAATCTACAAAATGAAAAGTTCCGTCTATTTCCTTTTCTTGTACTTTTAAAAATGATTGAAACTCAAGAAAGGCCTTTGTGTTCTTGATTAAAAAGTAATCGGACTTTGGCTGATAATCGAAAAATGTTGTTCCGTTTATATAAGAAACAATATTTGAGTTGTTGTAAATTAAAAAATTTGACTGGTTAGTTATTTCTTTTGTTTTAAGAAATGTTTCAACTGAATCAAAGACTTTGGTTTGAATTGAATTAGTAAGTAATCTTAATCGGCTTTGAATTCTTTCTGTTTCGATTTTCAGAATTTTGCATTTTGCTAGTACTTCATCGTTATAGTCTATTTCAATATATGAAGAGTCCACAACGATATATTTGATTGTCCCTAATGTTGAAACTAATTCTTTATGGTAGTTTATATCTGCCATTATCTTATAATTGCTCCCTCAATGCTCTAGCAAATTGTTCGGATTCTATTATTACAATATTTGGTTCTTCTTCTGAAAGGCGAACTTTTGTTTCACTATCTCCTCTCGAAAATTTAAGATTTATACCGTCTTTTATTACATTTATTTGCACAAATTTTCTTAATGCTTTTGCATCATAACGAAATTCAGTATCAATGCTAATTTGATTTGCTTCAGCATAATTTGAAATGACATTTGGGTCACCATATATTTGTTCACTTAGGTTGTGTATATCTATATTTCGCTGCACATTATTTCTAGCATTTTCAAATACCATATTTCTAACTTCATCAATACTAAAGTCTTGATTGGTTTCTGGATTTAATGGAAAAGGCAAGTCATTTATTATTCTATATAAAGAGTTTGTAAATTCTGTACTGCTTTCAAGTTGTAAAACACAAATCCAATCTGTAAAATAATCTGAAACATTTAATTGTTTCAACCTTGTAAAGGATAAATAGTTTTGTTCGCCTTCTACTTTTTTTAATTCATTTATTCTACAAGCCATTGCCAAATGGTTTGTGTCTAAATATTCTATATCCCTAATTTCAAAAGAATTTTCAGTTCTTTCAAGCACTTTACCTTCCGTATCTCTTATTAAAAATATTGTGTTAAAGGATATTCCATTTGCTACATATTCAGCAAAAACTAAATAGCCCCCTTTTGCTAAAACTTTATTTCTGATTATGGTGTCAAGGTTACCTATGGTGTCAATAGTAAATTGAATATAGTCTAGATCATTCCTGTCTGAATTACAATATGTAGAAAATCGTTCGGGAAAATACCGTCCTGGACTATTGTCAAATTCTGCATATAGAATTTTGTCACCTGAATAACTTTTTAATAGAGTCTCTATTAAGTCTGTTGATTGGTTGTCTATAGGCAACAAATTATTTGAAACAATCAAATTTGTAATTTGTGTCCCTGCGTTTTTTCTTAGTTCGTGAACTATAATTCTTTGTAAAGTCATTTTATTAGTTGAGGTGTTTCATTAAAATGGCGTATAACGGACAGGGCTTGCCGAAGTACGGGAATTAGTATTCCGTCCGCCCGGAACCGATGATGATTGAAAAACTGATGATGAAGATAACAAACAAAAGCTAAATAGTAAATGTCCAGCCCGATATGAAGCACAATGGAATTACCAAAAGCTGAAGATAACTTCCGTCAGCCCGTATTTTGGCAAACCCCCTGTTGTACGTTCGCCCTTCTCTCTGTCTGTTAGTAGTGTGTTGTATCCTTAACTGTGTCAACCTAAAGACTGTTACTCAAGCCGAGCAGAAGGCAAGCTCTTTGGCAGGTTGGCTTCTGTGCTGTGGGTTTGTGTGCCTGCCAATGTGCTTGCCTTGTGGCGTCGGCTATTAGAGACTTTGCCTATTGTCCCCCGACTTAGTGTGTCTGCTTTTAACTAATGCCCTTGTCAATACAATATTTTAAAATTGTTTCGTCTTCTGGTAATGCGTTTTTATACAGTTTGTAATTCACAATTGCACCAGTAATATGTGTCTCTGCAACTTGCCTGAAATTTGAAAACTCAATATCATTTTCACCTTCGTTTTTGTGCTTCAGTTTATTTCTTGTCTTGTTGCGGTCAGAAATAAACTGTCGTTGAATGTCGTCGTAATAAAGCTCTTGCTCTTCTTCAGTTAATTCAGTAAGGTCAATATCTCCGTTGGGAATGAAATGAGCAATTAAAAAAGCTGCATCATCTGCATAGTTATACTTAATGGGTCTTCCTAGTTGTCTGGAGTATTTCTCGTCTGAAAGCTTT